>DAOTUF010000168.1:0-12133 GCA_034437495.1 Chloroflexaceae bacterium
GGAGGCGAGGCGGGGGAAGCGGGGGAAGCGGGAGCTTGCCGCCGTGGTGCGGGGCGCTGTGGGCGCTGGTTGGCTGGCTGCGGCTTGCGAAAGAGGGAGCGCAGCGTTTCCAGTGCTCCCCCCACCCGCTCCCGGCGGACAGCCGGGGGGTGACTTTCGTAGTTTTCCAGGAGGCTCAGGGCGTACTGCACCGGGGGAAGGCGCAGTACTTCGCCAGGCGTTTCACCATTTTGCCACGCAGCAAGAAACTGCTCCAGGCCGCCCGTCACCGCGCTGCTGTCGCAGCCACGGCGCTGCTCTTCAGCCAGAGTTTTCCCTAATCGGATGATGTGTTCCTGGCTCTGGTCCTGCACCTCACTGAACCTGGATAAATTTTCGCCTCCCGACCTGGATGACAACCCCCGACCCGGGGGTAAGCACCTGGTCGTAACCCTCAACCCGCTCCCCATCGAGGCGCACCCCCCCCCCATCTATCAAACGGCGGGCCTCGCTCTTGCTCGAAGCCAGCTTTGCCATAACCATCAGGTCAACCAGGTTGACCGGTTCGGTGAGGGTCTGCACGGGTATATCGTCGGGCATCTCGCGGCGCACAAACCGCCGGACAAAATCCTCTTCGGCGGCCTGGGCATTGGCGGGGCTATGAAACTGCCCCACAATCTCACGGGCCAGGCGCATCTTCACGTCGCGCGGGTTGACGCTGCCGCTGGCGAGTGCCTGCCGCATCTCGCCAAGCTCCTGCAACGGAACCGTGGTGAGCACTTCGTAGTAGAGCGGCAGCACCTCATCACTCATGGACATAATCTTACCATACATTTCCGGTGGTGGCAGCAGAATATCCACGGTATTGTCAAACGATTTGCCCATCTTGCGCCCATCGGTGCCGGGGATGAGCGGCAGCAGCAAGACATGCTGCGGCACCATATTCATCTGGGCCATGAGTTCGCGCCCGGCCAGGTTGTTGAATTTCTGGTCGGTGCCGCCAAATTCCACATCGGCGTTGACCGCCACCGAGTCGTAGGCCTGGAGCATCGGGTACATCAGCTCCAGGATGGTCAGGGGGGAACCGGACTCGTAGCGCTTGCGAAATGTCTCGTGCGCCAGCATTTGCGCCAGCGTGAAGCGCCCGGCCAGTTCGAGGGCGCGTTCGAGCGAGAAGTCTGCGTACCATTCGCTTTGCCACCGCACCTCGGTGCGCGAGCGGTCTACAATGCGGAAAAACTGCTCCATATAGGTGCGGGCATGGTCGCGGACCATCTCCGCTGTGAGGCGGGGGCGCGTCTCGTCGCGCCCGCTCGGGTCGCCAATCTGCGCGGTCCAGTCGCCCACAATCAAGACAACCTGGTGCCCCTCTTCTTGAAAGGCGCGGAGCTTGCGCAGCCCCACGGCATGGCCGATGTGCATGTGGGGGCGGCTCGGGTCGAAGCCCTGCTTGAGCCGCAGCTTTTCGCCCTTCGTCAACCGTTCGCGGAGTTCTGATTCTACGATGA
The DNA here is from genome assembly GCA_034437495.1 of Chloroflexaceae bacterium. GTDB lineage: Bacteria > Chloroflexota > Chloroflexia > Chloroflexales > Chloroflexaceae > JAAUSY01. The sequence continues at coordinate 1,488 of DAOTUF010000168.1, forward strand.
TTTCGGCCACCCCGCGGGTCAAAAGTTCGTCTCTGTTGGTCTGGTGTATGTGGTTCATATGCTCGTATGCTACCCTGTCTCCCCGGCTTCTTCGATGGCGCGTTCCAACAAATCGGTGAGCCTGAGTTCGGTCGCCCACCGGCGCAGGTAGGCGCGGTCCAGGACGGCCCCCTGGACTTTGAGGATGCCAAGTACATCATACCACTGCTCCCCCTGACGTCCCGAAACCTGGTTGCCCATGACATACCACTCCAACTTGCTCAGGATGGTGTCCTCTGGCGAGGCCAGGAAGAAGGGACGCGGGCTGGTTTCTGCGATGACCAGCGGACGGGCCCGTTTTGCCATTTCGCGGTCGAAGGCTCGCGGTCCGGTCAAAAAAACATCGACCTTGATGGTGCTCGCCTGGTGGATGATATTGAACGATGTGCGGTGTGAGAGCGCCGCTCGTATCATGGTTTCATCGAGGTAGCAGGTTGCCTGCAATGCTTCAACCAGCGGGCGAACATGCTGAGGTGCAAGGTCTGCCACCAGGTCAATGTCTATGGTGGTACGGGGGACCCCGTGGGTCATACTGGCAACCGAACCACCGATGTAGTAGGGGACGCCAAGATGCTCCAGTGCGTCTACGACCGGGCTTATGGCGCTGAGAAGCGGGTTCATCTTCCCTCCGTCCCGTTGCTGCTGCGGCGGCGTGTCTGGAGCCACCCGCACCCGTCTGGCTATCTCTGGGCCATAGTGTGCCGCGGCAAAGATGGCCTTGATGTCATCTTCGCTCACGCCAGGATGGGTCCGTTTGATGGCAAAGCGGGACCCCTCAATGGCAAAGGCAATCATCGAGAGGGCGATGTCTCCCCGCTGCCCGGGCGACATCTGGCGCAGCCGGGCCATCTGCACCCGTTCGGCGTCGGGGTGGGTGTCGGCTGAAAGGGTTTTCATAGCGTATATGATAGCAACGCTGCGTGCTGGCGTCAAGCCAGGGGACCTGGGGTCCCAGGGTGTGCTATAATGTTCGGTACGTGGAGGAGCTATAGCGAGACACAAAGGAAACGGTATGGCGTCCATTTTCTCTCGGATTGTCGCGGGCGAAATCCCGTCCGCCAGAGTCTATGAAGATGAGCACACGCTGGCTTTTATGGATATCAACCCGGCCTCGCGGGGGCACACGCTGGTCATTTGCAAGGAAGAATACGCTGGATTGCTCGATGTCCCCTCCCACCTGGTGGAAGCCGTGGCCCGCACCACGCAGCGCGTGGCCCGGGCCATTATGACGACGCTCCAGCCGGATGGGTTCAATGTCGTTCAGAACAACGGGTCGGCGGCGGGGCAGGTCATTTTTCACTACCATGTCCACATCGTTCCCCGCTGGAAGGATGACCAGATATCTCCTTTTTCCCGCCAGGGGAAGGGAGACCCGGCAGAACTCCAGGAATTGGCAACCATGATCGGGCATAACATTACGTGATTATGGACCAGCGAGCGGTCTTCTTGCAACTGGCGCGGCAGGAAGGCTTTTATCCAGACGCGGCCCTGAGCGCGTTCAATACGATCGAAGCAAGCCTGAACCAGGTCGGGTATGGTGGGCAGACGACCTTCTATGTCTATCGCATTATCAGGCGGGAAGGGGGAGAAGCGGAGGAAGCAGCGGGCAAAGACCCCGGTGCTCCGGGAGCCGAGCCGAGCCGTTTGCTGCTGGTCTTCTCGTCTCCAGACGCGGCACTGGCCTTTGCCCAGCAGCATCGCCTGCGCCCGACCCCCCGCCTGCTCTCGCTGAACCTGGCCCAACTTCTGGCCACGCTGGTGCAGCGCCCGGCCCTGCGGGCCCTCATCTTCTCCGAAGAAAACGCTGCGACCTCACCAGAAACCCATATCCCGACGGTGCTTCGCCTGGAGCGCCAGGAACTCTTAGCCATGCTGAAAGGAACTGCATCTTGACCAGCCGATTTGATGAACTGCGCGTCTTTTCTGGCAATAGCCATCCGGAACTGGCGCAATCTATCTGTGACCGCCTGGGGTTGCACCTGAACCATGCCAGCATCAAGAAGTTCGTCAATGACAACATCTTTGTCAAGCTTCACGAAAGTGTCCGCGAGAAGGATGTGTTTGTCGTTCAGTCGCTCTGCCCTCCCCTGAGCGACAGCATTATGGAGATGCTCATCCTGCTTGACACCTGCAAGCGGGCTTCGGCTGGTCGCGTTACGGCTATCATCCCCTACTACGCCTACGGTCGCACCGACAAGAAAGACCAGCCCCGCGTCCCCATCACGGCCCGCATGCTGGCGGACATGATCCAGGTGGCCGGGGCGCAGCAGATTGTAACCCTGGACCTGCACGCCGGGCAAATCCAGGGCTTTTTCAGTGTTCCTGTGAACGAATTGAGCGCGTTGTCCTTGCTGGTGCGCTATTTCGATGACAAGGGGTGGGACAATGCGATTGTGGTGTCGCCCGATATGGGGTTTGCCAAACGTGCCCGCAACTTTGCCGAAATGCTCGGGGTGCCGCTGGCGATTGCCGAAAAGCGGCGGCTCCAGAACCTTGCCAGTCAGGATGGCAACCTGACCTCGCCGGAGGTGCTCAACCTGATTGGCGATGTGAAGGGGATGCGCTGTATCGTGGTGGATGACGAAATTGCGACGGGTGGCTCGATGCTGGAAGTCGTTCACCTGCTCATCGAACGAGGGGCGGAGGAGGTCTATGCCTGCTGTGTCCATCCGGTGCTGGTGGGTCCCGCAGTTGAGCGGCTGCGCTCCAGCCCCATCAAGGAGCTAGTCACCACCGACACCCTGCCGCTGCCGCCGGAGAAGCGGTGGCCGGGCCTGACGGTCATCTCCATCAGCAACTTGCTGGCAGAGGTGATCCAGCGCATCCATAGCGGGATATCGGTTGACAATATCTTCCAACTGCACCGCCACCCCGCCCTGGGGTAGCAGGGTGGCAGCGCGGGCGCAGGGCGTAGGGGAGGGATGAAAGAGGAGGGATGCAGGGGAAAACAGCAGGGGTTGGTCCTCGCTTTTCCCCTGCATCCTCTGTCTTTCGTCCCCGCTTGTGTCCGGTCAACCCTGCTCTGCTTGCTCGATGTCCTCGCGGGCTTTGCTGGTGAGCCGTTGCAGTTCACGGTTGACCACATGCTGCCATTCTTCGGCTTCGTTATCTTCCAGCGCTCCCCCCCCATATTTCAATTCCATGGCCAGGTCCCACCCCCGTTTGAGGGCGAAATCTTCCAACTCGCGCTGGCGACTGGGGAGCCAGCGGCGCTTGATGAAGTGTTTGAATGCCCGTTCCATGCGTTTGGAACCGTCGGGGTTGAGCGACGGCAGCGCAATCCACCGGTCGCTGTCTTTGGGGTCGGGGTTCGCCGTGCTGCTAAAGTAGATTTCCTGGTGGGTTACGGAATAGCGATATTCCCCACTTCCCTCGTGGTTGGACGGGTTGCCTGCAATCGCTCCCATGAGCATTCGGTCTGTTGGTGCCATAGTGCTTTATCCCTCGTATCGTTCTGTCGTTCGTTCAATAGTTATCGTCTCGTCTTTCTGCCTGGAAAGGAATCAAGGAACCGCACTATAGACTATCGAAGTCCAGGGGTTTTGTCAACTGCGGCTCGATGCTCGGGCGACGGAAGGGCATCACAAAGCATCCATTGATGAGCAGGACAGTTTGATGGTATAATGGAACCGCGGGGAGCGGTCAGACGAAAACGTACCGGGTGAGTTCGAAGCGGTTCCGATGGGAAGGGGGTCTGCGCATGGAGCACCAGCGCCAGCGGATGGTGCAGACGCAGCTAGAAAAGCGCGGTATACACGATCACGCAGTGCTCCAGGCGATGGCGTCGGTTCCACGGCACCGGTTTGTTCCAGAAGAGTTGCAGGCGCACGCCTACGAAGACCGGGCGCTCCCGCTGACCGAAGGGCAAACGATATCCCAACCCTTTATCGTGGCGCTCATGGCCGAATCCTTGATGCTGCGCGGGAATGAGCGGGTCCTGGAAGTCGGCACCGGCTCCGGCTACTCTGCGGCGGTGCTCAGCCTGCTGGCCGCCGAGGTCTACACCATTGAGCGGTTGGAGGGGTTGGCCCATTCGTCCCAGGCTCGCCTGGCAGAACTCGGGTTTGCGAATGTGCGGGTGGTCGTACATGATGGCACCAGTGGATTGCCCGAACACGCCCCCTATGATGCCATCTGCGTCACAGCGGCCTCTCCGTGGGTGCCGCTTCCCTTGCGGCAGCAGCTTGCCGAAGGGGGCCGGCTGGTCATTCCGGTGGGGGGGCGCAGCGAGCAGATTTTGCTGCGGCTCACCCGTCGCGACGATGCCATCCGGACGGAGCGCTTCGGGGGGGTGCGGTTTGTTCCCCTGCTTGGTGAACACGCCTGGAAGTACGAGGGCTGAGGTTTGATACCAGGCACCAACCGGTGTCAAAAAACGGTCGTGAGCGAAAACAGGAGCAAACAGGAGCAAACAGGAGCAAACAGGTGCGAACGATTTTCCCCCCCGGAGGGCGCGGTGCTTTCCCGCAGGGAACCAACGAAACGCAGGAATTGTTCAAGGCGTGGGCCGCCACCTCGCTGGCCTACGCCATTGCGCTGGTCCACGGGCGAATCCAGTGGAGCCTTTTCACGTTCTTGCTGATCGCCGCGCTGACCTGCGGTATCGGGTTTGTCGTTCACGAGCTTGCCCACCGCCTGCTGGCACGGCACTACGACGCGGAGGCGCACTTTGCTGCCCACAATGAGTGGCTGCTCATTTCCATTCTGGTCGCGTTTACGGGGTTCTTCATTGCGGCTCCCGGGGCCGTGTGGCACCGCGGCAATGTGACGCGGCAGCAGAGCGGCCTGATTGCGCTGGTGGGGCCGGTGAGCAACCTGGTGCTGGCGCTGGTCTTTCTCGGGTTGTTCCCCCTCGTGCAGGGGGTTCCCTTTCTGGCGCTGACGTGCCGCATCGGGTATGCCATCAATGCGTGGCTTGGCCTGTTCAATATGATACCGTTTGGTCCCCTCGACGGAGCCAAGGTGCTTGCCTGGGAACAGCGGGTCGTTCTGGGCGACCGGACCTACTCGGTCCCCCTGGTCTTTGGCCTCACGCTGGTGGTTGCACTCGTGATGGTCTTTCTCGTGCCGTTCTGACCGTTCTGACCCGGCCCGCGCTCAGATAAAGACTGGGATTGAGGATTGGGAACCACACTGGACGAAGATACGATTTGAGATTAAGAGAGGATGAGAGCTATGCGTATTCCCTTGCTTGCGGGAAACTGGAAGATGTACAAAACGGTCGGGGAAGCAGAAGAACTGGTACGGGCCTTGCTGGACGAAGTGGGCACCCCCACCGACCGCGAGGTGCTGGTCTGTCCGCCATGTACGGCGCTCTCTGCCGTTGGCCGCCTGCTGAAGGGCACCTCCATTGCCCTGGGGGGACAGGATATGTACCACGAGCCGCAGGGAGCCTTCACGGGGGCCGTTTCACCGCTGATGCTGCGCGATGTCGGGTGTACCTACGTCATCATCGGGCACAGCGAACGGCGGCAGCACTTCGGCGACACCGACGAGGTCGTGAACCGCAAGCTGCACGCTGCACTCGCGCATGACCTCCGCCCCATTATGTGCGTGGGCGAGAGCAAGCCACAGCGCGACGCGGGACAGGCCGAGGAGATTGTCGTGTCGCAGGTACGGGCCGGGCTGAAGGACGTGACCACCGCCCAGATGCAGCAGGTGGTGATTGCCTATGAACCCATCTGGGCCATCGGCACGGGAGACACCGCAACCCCGCAAGATGCCCAGGACATGCACGCCGCCATCCGCCGGGTGGTGCGCGAGCAGTATAGCGAGGAGACCGCCCAATCCTTGCGCATCCAGTATGGCGGCAGTGTCAAGCCCGACAACGTGGACGACCTGATGGCGCAGCCGGACCTGGATGGGGCGCTGGTCGGGGGGGCCTCGCTCAAAGCAGAAAACTTCCTGCGGATTGTCCAGTTTCGCTCCTGAACGCCGTTCTGATGCTTCTGGGGAGCACGGGTCGGGGTCGCGGGGCCGGTCTTCTGTCCTCCCGGCTCCGGCCCCGGCCCGAGGTCGCGCACCACCGCCGCAGAAGAAAAAACCCGCCCGTGTGCTCGTTTGTGTTGCCAGAACCAGGAAAGGAAAAGAAAACCATGGCCGATGAAGTAACCCTGCGTTCAACCCCTGCCCGACCATTCCTTGCGGCAACCACCACCCCCCAGGTTGCCTATGTGCTGGTCGAGCTTCAGCCTGCCCAGGTGATTGCCAATGTGCGCATGCCCGTGAACGTCTGCTTTGTGCTGGATCGCAGCGGCTCGATGAAAGGCAACAAGATGGAGCGGGTGCGGCTGGCGACTTCGATGGCGCTGGACCGGCTGGACGAACGGGACGTCTTCTCGGTGGTTATCTTCGACCATCGCACCGAGGTGCTCATTCCCTCCCAATCGGTGCAGGCACCGGAGGAACTCAAGAATACCATCCGCCGTATCCGCGACGCGGGCGGAACCAAGATTGCCCCCGCCGTAGACAAAGCGCTGAAGGAGATTGGGAAGGATGCGCACGGCAAGATATGCCGCCTGGTGCTGCTCACCGACGGCCAGACCGAGCACGAGCAGGAATGCCTGCTCCGCGCAGATGAGGCGGGACAGGCGAGCATCCCGATTACGGCGCTCGGGGTGGGGAAAGACTGGAATGAAGATTTGCTCATTGAAATGGCCAATCGCTCCGGGGGCATTGCGGACTTCATCGACCGCCCCGAAAAGATTGTCGAATTCTTCCAGCACACGGTTCAGCGGGCACAGGCGACCGTGGTGCAGAATACGATGCTGACCATGCGCCTGGTGCAGGGGATTACGCCGCGGGCAGTCTGGCAGGTGATACCGCTGATCAACAACCTGGGCTACCAACCGATTTCGGAGCGCGACGTCAGCGTGCGGCTCGGGGAGCTTGAGAGCGGGCAGGGGCAGGCGCTCCTGATGGAGTTCCTGGTGGAACCGCGTTCAGCGGGACAGTACCGCGTCGGGCAGGTGGAGGTGACGTATGATATCCCCTCCCTGGGGTTGTCCCACCAGAAGGTTCGTCAGGACGTCCTGATGACCTTCACCGCGGATGCGGCCCAACTCAAGCAGGTGCATGCGCCGGTGATGAATATTGTGGAGAAGGTGAGCGCCTTCAAATTGCAGACGCGGGCGCTGCAAGATTTGCAGGTAGGCGACGTGGGGAGCGCCACCCAGAAGCTCAAGAGCGCTGTGACGCGCCTGTTGAGCCAGGGCGAAACCGAACTGGCCGAGGCGATGCAACAGGAAGTGAGCAACCTGGAGAAGGATGGACAACTCAGCAGCGAAGGGCAGAAGACCATCAAGTTCGGGACGCGCAAAACGGTGCGTCTGAGCGACCTGGACGCGCCCTGATGCACCCTGATGCACCCTGATGCGCCCTGACGCGCCCGACCCTGGGGGTCTTTCAGCGCCCACCCCCGTTGCATTATACCGCTCTCTGTGGTATCATCGTAGTAAGCTCTGCCCTGGACGTGTGGTGGTATTTGTTTCGGGCCAACACAGTACCAAATGGGAGCCTCGTGCCAAAGTGAAGGACACGGCGGGCCGTGGAATTCACGGGCGGGCACCCACCTGCTTTTCGCAGGTTCGAAACAAACCCATCAGACGGCAGCGGTGGAGCTTTCATCGAGTTCCCTATGCTCTACCTCTTCTATGGGCCGGATGAATTTCTCCGCAGCGAAGCCGTAGCAACTCTGCGAGCCACCCTCCCCCCCGACACGGTGGACCTCAACAGCGCCACCTTCGACGGGCGCAAGCTCACTATGGCCAACCTGCGGGTCGCGTGCGAAGCCTTCCCCTTCCTGGCCGAACGCCGGCTCGTCGTCGTGACCGACGCGCTCAAACATCTCAAGGCCGGCAAGCCCCGCGACGAGTTTCGGGCGTTCCTGGAAGAAGTCCCCCCAACCTGTGACCTGGTGCTGGTCGAAAGCGACACCGTCGATAAACGCAGCCTGGTGTTCTCGTACTTGAAGAAGCACGGGAAGGTGCAGGAGTGTGTTCCGCGGCAGGGGGATGAGCTATACCGCTGGCTCGCTGAGCAGGCCGCGACCCTGGATGCGCGGCTCAACCGGGACGCGGCGCGGCAACTTGTGGACTATGTGGGCACCGACAGCCGCACCCTTATGACCGAATTGACCCGGCTGGCATGTTATGTCGGGCGCGGCGGGCGCATCACCACGACCGTGGTTTCCACCCTGGTCCAGGATGACCACGAACACAACCTGTTCGCCTTCATCGATAGCTTGAGCCAGCGAGACATGGGGAAGGCGCTGGAGGGTCTCCACACGCTCCTGGACGAGCGGCAGGCTCCCACCTACCTCCTCTTTATGCTGGCCCGGCAGGTGCGTATCCTGCTGGCGACGAGAGAACTGGCGGCCCGCCGGATGCGCACGGACGAGATAGCCGCTCACCTCCGCCAGAAACCCTTTGTGGTACGAAAAGCGCTCGAACAGGTGGTCAGGTTTCGCCCCGATGAACTGGAACGGTTTCACCACCGCCTGCTCGAACTCGACCACGCCCACAAGACCGGGCGGGTGCTGATTGAACCAGCCCTCGATGTGCTGGTCATGGAGGTATGCGACGGAGCGTGAGCGGGTATCCCGATGGGGACCTGACCTATCGCCCTTGCAGGGACAGGTTGAACTTTTTCATCAGCCGCGACTTGCGGCGGGCGGCGTTGTTTTTGTGGATAACCCCCTTGACCGCGGCCTTGTCCAGCCTGGTGATGGCCGCACGCACCGCCTCTTCGTCCGGGGTGCCGCTCAAAATCGTCTGCTCTGCCCTCCGGACCAGCGTTTTGACCTGCGATTTGTACATCTGGTTTCGCAATCGTTTGTGTTCGTTCGAACGAATCCGTTTCTTTGCCGAACTGGTGTTTGCCAAAGTACTGAACCCCTTTTCTTATCGTATGATTTACTGGCGTATCAGCGTCCTGGTTGATCTTTGCTCTCCTGGCTCTCCCGGTCAGGATAACAACGTGGCATTATAGCAGAAGGATACCTCTGGTGCAACTGCCCTGGCTCGTTTCGCTGGTTGCCCTGCTCCGTCGGGTGCGCGGCCCGTGGCTCAACAGCCTCATCGTGATGGGCGGCTATCTCCTGAGCCGGGCGACAGGCTTGCTCCGCGAGGTCGTCATCTCGGCGCAGTTCGGGACCAGCGCCGACCTGGGAGCCTACCGTGCCGCCTTCAAAGTGACCGATATGCTCTATATGGTCATCATCGGGGGGGCCCTCGGGAGCAGCTTCATTCCCGTGTTCATCCAGGTCTGGGACCGCGAGGGAGCGGCGCGGGCCTGGCGGCTGTTCAACGCAGTCATCACCTGGGCGCTGATGCTGCTGGTGCTGGCGAGCATCCTGGTCGGGGTGGCGGCTCCCTCGCTCGTGCTGCTCTACGGCCAGCAAGATGCCGTCGGGCGCACGCTGGACCTCGACCTGACAGCCCACCTGGTGCAGCTCTTCCTGCTCTCGCCGCTGCTGCTCGGGTTGGGGGGGCTAGCAATGGCAACCCTGAATGCGCGAGACCACTTTGTCCTGCCATCGCTGGCCCCCGCGCTCTACAACCTGGGCATCATCGGGGGGGCGCTGCTGTTCGCGCCGTGGTGGGGTATCTGGGGGTTGGCGTGGGGGGTCATCATCGGAGCCTTGTTCTACCTGGTCGTGCAGCTTCCCGGTCTGTGGAATATCGGCATGCGGGTGCGGCCAACGTTCGGTCGCGGCCTGTCCGAACTGCGCACGGTCGCGTGGCAGATGGGGCCGCGAGTGGTGGGGCAGGCGGCGGCGCAGGTCAGCATCCTCGTGACGGGGGCGCTGACGGCCCGCCTGATGATGGGGGCCGAGCGACTGGCCGGGCTGGACTACGCCTACCAACTCATGCTGCTGCCCTATGGTATCTTCTCGCTCAGCCTGAGCACTGTAGCATTCCCCCGCCTGGCGCGGCTCTTCTCGGAGGGGAAACAACAAGAGTTGGAAGACCGCGTACGACGGACGGTGCGGGTTATTCTCTTCCTGACGCTGCCCGCGATGGTAGCGCTCATTGTGCTGGCAGTTCCGCTGGTGCGGTTGCTCTTTCAGCGCGGGGCCTTCGACCACCTTTCGCTGGCCTACACGGTCATCCCGCTGCCCGCCTATGCCGCAGCCCTGCCCGCCTTTTCCCTCTCAGAAATCCTCATCCGCACCTTCTACGCACGCCAGCAGACCTGGATACCCGTGCTGGTAGGGATACTTCAGGTGGGTCTGAACCTGGGGTTGGGCATCCTGGCGCTGCACCTTGGCGGCGGGGTCGGAGCGCTGGCGCTGGCCTTCAGCGTCGCCAACAACCTGGAAGCCTGGGTGCTGGTACGGGTGCTGGCGCGGCAGGTACCGGGGATATGGCACGACCGCGGCTTCTGGCGCTCGGTGCGAGCATCGATGCTGGCAACCCTGGCGCTGGCGCTGGCGCTGTGGGCCGTGCGAGAGGGTTCGATAGCGACCGGAGGGTGGTCATTCCTGGCAATGGAGGGGGACTACCTCTGGCCGACCCACCTTCCGTCACTCTTCGGGTGGCTGGCGGTGGTCGGGGTGGGGGCTGGTGGGGTCTACGTGGGGGTAGCGGCGGGGTGTGGCTCCGAGG
>DAOTUF010000169.1:0-4591 GCA_034437495.1 Chloroflexaceae bacterium
GCATTTCAGCAATGTCCTTGTTGCGGGCCTCCCCGTCAAAGGCGGGCATTGCGAGCACGTCCAATACATCGCGCTCTCGTTGAGTTAAGGCGGAATCGTACCGCAGCGTAATCTTGTTGGTCGGGATGAGCACGGCGCTGGTCATGGGCTGCCCGTCTGCCTCCGTCATCCCGAGGTCCTTTTCGACCAGTTGAAAATAGCGCGGGTCCGTCGGACGGGACGATCTCACCTTGTCGCCGCGGACCGTAATCACCCCATCCCCATTGTTCAACAGTTCAATCATGGTCGAGCACGCTGCCCGCAGGGCCGAACTCCCCCGTTCATCCCTGCCGTTCTTGCCGGTGTGATGGACCAGGATAATGGTGCAATCGAGCCGCTGACGGAGGTAATCGCAGGCGGCAATAGCAATTCCCATGTCCCTGCTGCTGTTCTCATCGCCCCCCAACAGACACCGCGCCAGGGTATCCAGGATGATGGCAGCGGGCTTGATGGGCGTGAGGAGCCTGACGAAAATCTCAATGGCAGCCGGGTCAAGCAGGTTGATGGCTTCTGTCCAGAAATATAGTTGCCCTTCATCAGTGCCATTCTGCTGTCGCCAGGCCGCAATCCGTGGCTTGTAGCTGGCGATGGCCTCTGCCGCAACATAGACCACCGGGGCGTTTTGTGCGAGGCACAAAGCGATGTCGAGCAGGACAAAGCTCTTGCCAGCCCCCGATGCCCCATAGACCGTCACCAGATCATTGGTCGGCAGGATACCGCGAATGAGCCATTCCGGGTCCTTCATGTCTCGCAACGCCCTGGCATGCAGCAGACGGGACCGATTGTTCAACCATTGTTCAAAAGCGGGTTCGTCATCAGAAAGGGAAACACCTTGATTGTTCAAAAAGTTCAAAAAACCGTTCTGCCGGGTGGGTGAACCGTTTGAACCATTTCCGTTCTGATACCTCTCTCCGTTCTGATATGGTTGATAGGGGCGTTGTGGCGGGGAAGCGCCTGGTGGCCCCGGGCCATCCCGGTTGAAGGGGAGAACCCTCCGGTCGCCATATCCCTGTTCCCCCAGGCTCCTGGCCGCAGCGCGGTAATCCCCACCGTGTTGCAATTCGGTATAGACCGCGAAGGGCGAATAGGCGCGGTCCGGTTCAAACGGAGCCGCGTTGCTGGAAAAGACATAGAGCACACCGGGCGCGACCGCACCAAAGGTTGCCGAAACGCCGCCACGCTTTCCAGGTCGGGTCAGGTAGCGGGCATCGCCTCTCCTGAAGGCCATCTTCCATCCCGCCTGTTCGAGCAGTCGGAATACCTCCTCGGCTCCCCGCTCATCGAAGTCGTCGCCTGGGCGTTTGCCCTCAGCGGGCATCGGGGACGGGTCGCGGCGCTGACTGCTCTCTGCCCGCCGGGGGTCAACATACTGGTTCAGGGCACGAGCACACGCAAAGAGCAGGTCGCGCTCGTCAGGGGTAATGGTGGGGAGGGCCGTCAAATCCCCCTGGATAAGGGTGTATCCAGGGGATGGGGATACGGCAAATTGTCCGCCATTCCCGCGTGTCTCTATAAGCGTGACCCACTTCTCTGTCTCGCCATAGACGGGATAACGCCGCGCCAGTTTGGTGTTGCCATCATTGATGCCAGGACAGCGATACCAGGCGTGGTAGCCACCGTTCTGGGTGCGCTCCACGACCAGGCGCTCCACCAGGCCAGGTTGTATGGCGTCAACCGAGGCTTTCCAGTCCTTCCAGAGCGTGTCCGCATCTGGAGGCGGCTTGTGGTCAAAGTCCAGTCCTTCGACCCCCGCACCGCAGGCAATGCCGATGTTCGCGTCGGGCCACTGGCTCCACCAGCGGCGAATGGTTGCTTCATCGGTGGTCGCTTCCTGTTGCCAGGCTCCGATCCGAGGGTGCTTGCCAGCACTGGTGCAGTCTGGATTTCCACAGGAGCAGGAGCCATCGGGTCTTCGCGCATGATTGGGGACTATTCGTAGCCCTGCACGGGCATACGCAAGTGCTATATCAAGCATTGGCCTGGCTCCTCCTCGCCCAACGGGATGTTCCGTTCAATTTCACGCGGCCCCTCCTTCCGGTCCGACCCGCGCCCGCAGGCGGGCCAGATCCTCGAAAATCTGCTGCTGCTCGGCAGCGGGGAGCGCGGCAAACCAGCGATAGACGCCGATCTGCGATAGCGAAACGACGGGCCGCTCGAACAGGGGCGACCCGCACCGGGGGCACACCGCGCTCCGCTGCCTATCCGCGTAGAAGGGTCCGTCGCAGGCGCAGGCAGGGTCGATGATGGTCAGGTGGCAGGTTCGTGGTGTCATGCGAGATCCCTCCTTGGGAGCACGGTCAAATGGTTCGACCGTTCCAGTTGGGCAAGGCGCTGCTGGATGTCCTCCAGCAGGTGAATGATCTTCTCATCCAGGTCGCCCTCCTCCTCGTCCTCCTCCATGGGAGCCGCGTAGCGCATCAGGCGCTCGTAGTTGGTGTTGAGCAGATCGCGGATGGCCGCGATCTTGCCCATTGATATCTGGATGTATAGTTCTGCTGTTCGTGGGTCTCCATTGGCAAGGTGATGCGCCTTCCTCTGAGCGTGCTCCATTTCCGTCAGGATATCCAGCAGTTCCTTGCGGAGTCTGGCGGCATTGCGGATGGTTTTGCCTTCTTTGCCACCCATCTCAAGCTCCTTCCCCGAAGAGGTTGCGGCTGCGGGCTATCAGCCCCGCCGCCTGCATCTCGTCTCCCAGATGTCTCCGCAGTTCGAGGATGGCAAGGTCCCACGCTGTGGGAAAGTCAATGGCCCGGGTGGTCATTATCTCGTTCGCACGAGCGATGGCCCGGTGCAGATCGATTCCTTCAGGCCAGTGAAGGGTGAGGGTTCTACTTGCCATTGGTATACTCCTCCTGGTTCCGATGCCTCCAAAAGACCTGCCAGCCCTGCCAGGCCGCGATGGGGATGGAAGCCACGATGAAGCCCCAGACGGTGTACATCTCATATTGATGCCAGGTGATGTGGGGGGCCATGCGGGCCAGCCAGATGGGGGGTTGGGCCGACAGCAGGACGCCCCCGACAACGGTCACGATGGTGTAATCCGGGTTGTACCAGCGGTAAATCTTCTGAAGAAACAGGCTATACGCGATAGCCGCGAAGAATTGCGTGACATAAACCGTGAGAACAGTCTGATCCATAGGATAATCTCCTTGATAGCCTTTCGATAAATAGGCGATAAATGGCCGATGAATCGACGATAAAGGGTTCCATAGCATTTGAAAGATTGCTATAGTTTGGGTAGAGACATGTTTTCTCTGAGCACTAGAAGGAGAGTGCATGTCTACAGTCACTGATTTGCTGCCTCAATACGAGGCCGTCCTGAAGGCTCGCGGGCATCTGCCTCGCGGAAGGGAACGGTATCTTGGCGATCTGCGGAAGTTCGCGGTCTTTGCGGGACCAATCCAGGTATCCCGCGTGACCCCGAAGCTCATAAGCTCATTTCAGTCCAACCTGGCAAAAGACCATGAACCAGCATCATTGCAGGTCTCGCTCTCGGCCCTGCGCTCCTTCTTTCAGTGGTGCGTTGAAGCGGAGCATCGTGAGGATGACCCGACCGAACGTATGCCGTGGGCCAAACGAGCGACGACCATTCCACGATCGATCAGGGCATCTCTCCTGGGGCAGATCATGCACGCCATCAAAACGATGTCAGAAGGTCTGACCAGGTTGCAGCAGTGGAAGTGGCAGCGCAACCGTCGAGCGGTGCTGCTCCTGTTCTATACGGGCGTCCGCATCAGTGAGGCCGCGGCCCTCCTCTGGCAGGATGTGGACCTGTCGGAGCAGACCGTGACCGTTCGAGATGGCAAGGGCGGGAAGAGTCGAACGATTCGGATGCACGAAGTTCTGATCAGGGAGTTTCGGCGGTTAGACCGCCATCCTGAGCAGGCGGTGCTCCCATCTCGCCCGGCAGGATATCCCTTCAAACGGGGTGATCTCCTGGGGAAAGCGGTCTTTGACAACTGGCTGCGCCCAATGGGGTTCGACGTAACCGCCCATCGGTTTCGCCATACCTTCGCGACGGAGTTGCTGCGAAATGGGGCCGATCTGGAGTCGGTGCGGCAGTTGATGGGACATGCCAGCCTGGAAACCACGCAGCGCTACCTGCTGGTGGACGCCGAGTGGTTGCAGCAGTCTATTGACCGGTTGCCCGATAGTTGGGAATAAAAAAATCCCTGCGTGCAACCCGCTTACGATGGGTTGCACGCAGGGAGGAAGTCAGGTATAATGAGGGTCATAATCAGGAAATCAGAGGGAGCACCTCTAGTTGGTGGGGCGAGTCCGTCATCGCCCACCAAAATAGGTCGGTTTTTTTGTTGCCTTTTTTCATCAACTCCCCCCTCGCTTTTTCCCGGCAACTCAACTGACTGATGTTCCTGGCTGAAATATCCATACTCCTGATGGGGGCATAATGTCCCCCGCTGGGACCGTCACCCCACCCCCGCCTGGGCGCGGGGCGACGATGATTGAGCGGCCTATGCAGTTGGTAAGGTGCCACAATGACGACTGATATCCAGGTCATTTCCCCTCAAACAACGGGGTCATCCCACCCCCG
>DAOTUF010000170.1:0-5325 GCA_034437495.1 Chloroflexaceae bacterium
CTGCGGAAGAGTGGCCCAACATCGACCACCTGGTCACGGAGGACGACACCCCCGTGGATAACATCTTTTCTGAGAAGCAGCAGCGCTTGCTGACCGAAACGCTGTACACCTCCTGGGCGGGGCCGGGGGAAGGCCAACCGTTCCTCGCGCTCGCCAATGTGGGGTTGTTCTATGCTGCGGAGTCCCCCCCGCTGGTGCCCGATATGATGCTCAGTGTGGGGGTGCAGGCTCCCCCCGACGTCTGGAAGACGACCCACCGTTCCTACTTCGTCTCGACCTATGGCAAGCCCCCCGATGTGGTGGTGGAGATTGTGTCCAACCTCAAGGGGGAGGAGGCCGGGAGCAAGTTTGCCGACTATGCCCGGGCTGGCGTCCCCTGCTACGTCATCTTCGACCCATCCCGGCGGCTCAAGCAGGGGGTCCTGCGCGTCTACCAACTCAAAGGGCAGACGTATGTTCCCCTCCCGAGAGGAACGCTGCCGGGGGTGGGGCTGGACCTGGTGCTCTGGAATGGGACATTTGCTGACCTGCATGCCACCTGGTTACGCTGGCGCGACCGGAAAGGGACGCTGCTTGCGACCGGCAAGGAGCAGCGTCAGCAAGCCGAGCAAGAGCGTATACGGGCCAGGCAGGAGCAGCAGCGGGCCAGGCAGGAGCAGCAGCGGGCCGAGCAAGAGCGGCTGAAGGCTGAACAGGAGCGGCTGCGAGCCGAACGTCTCGCGGAGCGGCTTCGGGAGCTTGGCATAGCTCCCGAAGATTTGTGACCGGCTATCAGAGTACCCACCAGCGGCGCTTCCTGGGCACCTCCTGGGGAGCCGGCAGGTTTTCAGGCATGTGGTCATTCACCAGGGCCGCGGGGTGGTGCTCGACGAGTGCCGCCGCCGCTTCCTCTCCAATCAACCCGGCGGCTAGCTCGCGGGCCGCGGAGAGCTTCGGCGGGCGGTAGGTTGGCCCGTGAGCATCGGAGGCAATGATGTGGACAAGCCGATGCGTGACCAGCGTTTCGGCAAGCTGCTGCATTTTCGCCCCCTGTTCGCCGGTCAACGCCTGCGACGTGAGTTGCATCAGCACCCCCCGCTCAATCATCGGGATAAGCACGTTGGGGTCTTCCTGCACGTCGGTGATGCGCTCCGGGTGTGCGAGAACGACCCGGTAGGCCGCCAACTGCAAATCAAAGGCCATCTGCTCGAAGCCAGAGGGCAGGTAGTCATAGATAGGACACTCAACCAGCACCGTCCGCCCCCCATTGCAGGTCAGGTATTCCCCTCCATCCAGGCGGGCTGGCAGGTTGGCATCATAGAAGATTTCGCTGCCAGGCAAGACCTCCAGCGGAATACGCTCCCGCTTCAACGCTTCCCGCAGTTCGGCCAGGCGTGTCAACACCGTTTCGGCGTGGTAGGCTCCCATCCCAGGCGTATGAGGCGTGGCCACGATAGTCCTGGTTCCGTCGGCAACCGCGACCCGCGCCATCTCAAGCGATCCTTCGAGCGACGACGGGCCGTCGTCGATGTCGTGCAGAATGTGGGTATGAAAATCTATCATATCACCATGATATCATGTTCGCTATGAGCCTCAATAGTACCCGTAGGTCGTTTCCAGGCGAGCGTTGTTGAGCACCACGCCAATCACGTTGGCTTTGACCTTTTCAAGCATCCGGTGGGCTTCGCGGGCCCGGTCACGGCGGGTCTTCCCCGCCTTGAGCACGAGCAGCACCCCATCAAGGCGGGTGGCCAGCACCGCTGCGTCTGTCACCGCGGTCACGGGGGGCGTGTCAAACAACACGATGTCGGCTTCGTTTTGCAGGCGGGCAACCAGCGCTTCCATCCGGCGCGACCCGAGCAGGTCCGCCGGGCGCGGGGGGAGCGGTCCGCTGGCGAGCAGGCTGAGGCCGGGCACGGTCGTTGGTTGGAGCGGCAGCGCTGTTTCTCGCTGGTCGAGCATAACACTGGTCAGCCCTTCCTCGTTGGAGAGGCCAAACAGCGTATGGAGCGTGGGACAGCGCAGGTCACATTCGACCACGATAATCCGTTGCTCCGCCTGCGCCATGGTCACGGCCAGGTTTGCCAGGGTGATGCTCTTGCCCTCGTCGGGAGCCGTGCTCGTCACCAGCAGCGTGCGGAGTGGTTTGTCCAGGCTCAAAAACTGGATATTGGTTCGCAGCGTTCGGTAGGCTTCTGCGGCGGGTGAACGTGGGTCGCGCAGGGCGATGAGCGGTGATGCGCTGCTCGTCTCATTCGTTGACACCGGGTTGTGCTCCTGTTCCTTCTCTATTCCTCACTTCAATTCGACAGTCGGGATGGCCCCCAGGGTGGTGAGACCGACAAAGCGTTCAACATCGCTGCTGCTCTTGAGGGTATCATCGAGGTATTCCAGCACGAAGGCGAGCAAAAAGCCCACCACCAACCCCAGGATACCCCCGGCCAGCACGTTGATACGGGTGTTCGGTGAGATACCGATCAGCCGCGCCTGCTGGATGCTGCGCACGTTAATCCGGTCGGTGCCTTCCAGGTTAGCATTCAGGCGGATAACCTCCTCTTCAATCCGCTTGCCCACGGCGTTCGCAATCGCCTGCGACTGTTCCAGGAAGTGGTGGTCAACCTCAATGACCAGCTTTTGCTCGTCGGGGCGGGGCTGGATGCGCACGTCTTGCAGCAGTTGTTCCCCCTTGAGGTCCAGTTTGAGCCGGTCGCTCACCTGCTGGAGAACGTCCGGCTGCAAGACCAGTTCGCGGTAGCTGTTCATGGTGTTGCGCAGCACGATATTCAAGCCGTTGTCGGCGCGGTTGGCGAACACCAGGTAGACCGCCTGAGTGCGATAGGTCTTCGGGAGCAGTTTGCTCACCCCGTAGGCTGCAACCACGGCTACCACTGCGGTGAGGACCATCACCCACCACCGCTTTGTCAAAACCGTCAGGTAATCTTGAAGATGCATAGCACCGGTTCCCCTATTCTTCTGGTATGATCCCGATGACCCGGAGACCGACCCCGGCTTCAACCTGGGCAGGGTCTCGCAGGGTATTATCCAGGTAGTGGAGCAAAAAGGCCAGTCCGACCGCCGCCACCAGCGCCAACCCGACTCGAAGACCCACTTCAAGGAGGAGCGAGGGAGTGCTCCTCACGGGATGGGCCGGGACAGGCGGGTCGAGGACGGCGAGGCTCAGACCACTCCCGGTTTCAGATTCTGTCTCCAGGGAGCGGTCCCAATAGGCCAGGCCATTGGATTGCAGGGTCGCGATGGCTCCTTCGAGGAAGGCAATGGCCAGTTCGGGACTGCTGGCAATGGACGAGAAGGTCACAGTACGGTGAAAGTTCTCGGCGTCCAGTCCATTCTGGATAAGCGACGGGTCAATGTCAATGTCAATGCGGTCACTGTGTGCGCTGCCTGCTTCGTCCACGCTGCTGGTGTGGCCGGTGTGGGCGAGCCAGGCGCTCACATCTTCTGCGAAGGCCCGGCTGCGGACTACCTGCGGCAGGTCATCGAGAATAAACTCCGAGCTTTCCCAGGAATAGTGGATGTTGACATCTGGGAAGGGAATGACCTGCTTCTGTGGATAGGGGGCCTGGGTCAGAATCACCCGTGCCTCGGAGGTATAGCGCGGTGGCTGGACAAGTTTCGCTCCCAGGCTGATGATACCCACGAGCAATGGCAGCACCACTATCAGCACCCGGAAGCGGCGAAGAATAGTCAGGTAGTGAGCAAGTTGCACAGTCATAGACCTCAACCTCAATCGTCTCGACCGTCTCGACCGTCTTAATCGTCTCAATCGTCTCAACGGGACGAGCCTTAAACCTCAGCCCTATGGCCTGGTGTGTCCCCTGTGTTTCGATACCTGCGCTTCGATAAAGGTGCGCATTCGCTCAAGAAAAACGGGCTTCCCAAACCTCTCGGCATGGTCTCGTATCGTTCGCGCATCGTAGGGGTCGCAGCGCGAGGCAGCCACCGCCACCGCAAGCGCTGCGGCGTTCTGTTGATAAAAGAAGCGCCCGGTCACTCCCTCCTGCACCGTTTCGAGCGACCCTCCCGCGGCGTAGGCAATCACTGGACGACCAGCGGCCATGGCTTCCAGCGGGGTGATGCCAAAGTCTTCCGCACCAGGGAAGATAAAGGCGCGGCAGCGGGCAAAAAGCTCCTGTCGCTGCGACTCTCCGACCCACCCCAGAAATTCGACCCCCGGACCGGCCAGCGCTTCCAGGGAAGCCCGGTCGCGTCCATCGCCAAAGATTTTGAGCGGAAGGTTGAGCGCGTTCAATGCCTCCACCGCAAGGCCAATCCGTTTGTAGGGGATGAGCCGTCCCCCGGCCAGGTACCAATCCTCTGGCTCCCGCTGCTGGTAGGGCGGAAGATCGACGGGCGGGGGTATCACGGCGGCGGTACGCCCGTAGTATCGGGCTATCCGACTGGCTACCTCCTGCGAGTTCGCCACAAACGCATCCACCCGCGCAGCGGTCGTCACATCCCACAGTCTAATATAAGTCAGCAGAAAGGTCAAGATAGTTGCCGGTATTCCGCTGATAGCCTCACGTGCCAGGTAGTCGTGGGTGCGCCAGGCAAAGCGCATGGGCGTGTGGCAGTAGCAGATGTGGAGTGCGCCCGGTCGGGGGATAACGCCCTTGGCGTAGGCGCTGCTGCTGCTGAGTATCAGGTCGTAGCCGCTCAGGTCGAAGTGCTCGAAGGCCGCCGGATAGAGCAGAAAGTAGCGTCGGAAGCGCTTTTTCCAACCGGGGAGGTGTTGCATGAAGGAGGGGCGAATATCCCATGTGCGATAGGCGGTAGGCATGGTGGCGGGGTCGTAGATGGAGGTATAGACCGGGGCGTCGGGGTAGAGGTCGTGCAGGGCTTCGAGCACACGCTCGGCTCCTCCATACTGGTTCAGGTAGTCGTGAACAAGGGCAACGCGCATGGTTGGTATCGGCTCGCGGGTGACTTCGTCAGGAAACGGGAAACCTGGAACTGGGACGTTGCAGAACTCTGCTCCATATGTTACACTATAGCTATGGCCCGGTAGCTCAATGGATAGAGCATCAGTCTTCGGAACTGAGTGTTGGGGGTTCGAGTCCCTCCCGGGTCGCCACGTTATTATACCAGATGTTGCCCAGAGTTGGACGGGGTCAATTCCTCCCACCTCCACCAGTTCTCACATCGGCAATCGCCATTTCTGCCATGTTTCAGACAGGGAGAATAATGTCCCCCGCTGGTACCGTCACCCCACCCCCGCCTGGGCGCGGGGCGACGATGATTGAGCGGCCTATGCAGTTGGTAAGGTGCCACAATGACGACTGATATCCAGGTCATTTCCCCTCAAACAACGGGGTCATCCCACCCCCG
>DAOTUF010000171.1:0-2235 GCA_034437495.1 Chloroflexaceae bacterium
CCCCGCCACAACCGTGGCCGGAAAAGGCCGCCCGTTGAGCACCTGGTAGGTCAGCAGTTGCGGCACCAGGGTCAGGGCAAAACTCAGCAAAAACACCCCGTGCCCCCCCAGGATACTCGGGACGCGCAGGATACGGGTGCGCAGAGGCTCCGAGGACGAATGGGCAGGGGAAAAGACAACCCGACCATAGGCCGCCAACCCCTCCACCGCGGGCATGATGAGCAGCAGACCAAGCTGTTCGCGGGTCATCGTCATCAGCCCACCCACGACGCCGAGCAGCGCCCACCTCCACCAGCGCCGCCGGGCCAGCCGTTCCACCAGCGGCACATCCCAGTCCTGAAGCCAGAGCGTGAGGAAGAGGGCAAAGAGAAAGAACGCCGTTGCGTGCGACCACGGCATTGCGATGAATGTATAGAAGACCAGCGGGGTAGAAAGCCAGACCCCGACCGTTGCCAGCGTTGCTGCAAAGACCCCCACCCCCATCAGGCGGCGGACCAGCCGGTAGGTCAGCAGCAGGCCAAGCAGGGCGTAGAGCGCCGACATCCCACAGACTGCCCAGATATAGGGTCTGGAATAGCCGTCGGCGGGGACCGCGGCCCCGGCCAGGCGAGCCAGGCGTACCCCCACATCGGCCAGCACAAAGCCCGGCGACCACATCAGCGATGAGCCGATGGGCGCGAGATTGCGGTACTTCCCAGTCTGCGGGTTGAGGGGGGTGTCGGCGTCCTCTCGCTCACGCAGCAGCGCATTGTAGACGGAGAGGTCGCCGTGCTGCTCCCCGAGCCGGGCAAAGTGCTCATACTCATTGCGGAAGTCCAGGTCGCCATCGAAGGAGAGCGAACGGACATAGGCGTAATACTGCACCTCGTCGGTGGCATAGATGCGCGGCGTACTGAGGGGCAGCAGCAGCAGAAACACCCCCACAATGACCAGGAATCCCACGTCAGGGAGATGCTTTGTCGTCAACAGTCGTTGAATCAGGGTCGTTCTCCGGGGCAGTGCGGAAGCGGATATCGTTTGTCATGGCTCTATCTCCGCTCGCCCGTCAGTATAGCACAGCCTGCCAGGACGGACAACCCGGCGTCATTCCCCCGTCCCCTCCTCTTCATCAAAGAGGGGGGTGCTCAGGTAGCGTTCGCCGTTGCTGGCCGCAATGAAGACAATGAGCTTTCCTGCGTTCTCCGGACGCCGCGCCACGCGGAGTGCCGCGCTCGCCGCCGCCCCGCTGCTGATACCGACCATCAAGCCTTCCTCTCTTGCCAGCCGCCGCGCCATGGCGAAGGCTTCGTCGTTGCTCACCGTCACCACCTCATCGTAGATGGTGGTATTCAGCACCTCGGGAATGAAGCCAGCCCCGATGCCCTGAATCTTGTGGGAACCAGAAGAACCCCCAGACAGCACCGGCGAAGCTTCCGGCTCCACGGCAATCGCCTTGAACTCAGGTTTGCGGGCCTTGATGACCTCACCCACCCCGGTGATGGTGCCGCCGGTGCCCACCCCCGCGACCACCATATCCACCTGCCCATCGGTGTCGCGCCAGATTTCTTCCGCGGTGGTCTGACGGTGAATCTCCGGGTTGGCGGGGTTCTTGAACTGCTGCGGCATAAAGCCGTCAGACAGCCCCTTCAAGATACCTTCGGCCTGGCAGATGGCCCCTTTCATTCCCTCGCTGCCGGGCGTCAGCACCAGCTCGGCCCCGAAGCCCTGCAAGAGCTTGCGCCGCTCCACGCTCATCGTTTCGGGCATGGTCAGAATCAGACGGTAGCCCCTGGCAGCAGCGACCAGAGCCAGCGCAATGCCCGTGTTGCCGCTGGTTGGCTCCACAATCACCGTTTTGCCCGGCGTGATGCGCCCCTCCTGCTCGGCAGCGTCTATCATAGACAGCCCGATGCGGTCTTTGACGCTGCCGCCGGGGTTGTAAAATTCCAGTTTGGCCACCACGGTCGCCTGACTGTCGTTGGTCGTTCCCAGGCGCACCAGTGGCGTATTTCCTATCAGTTCCGTCATTGAATGATAGATACGGCTCATACGACTCACCACCTCATCCTCATCACCGAATCTTGCGCGGTGGAAGCCACGCCACTTCAGTGGCAGTGGAGGAAACCGCCGAATCTTGCGCGGTGGAAGCCACGCCACTTCAGTGGCAGTGGAGGAAACCGCGCTCCTCTTTTCTTTTACTCCAACCATTCCACAACGTCGTCCTGGGCTGGTTTTTCGCCTTACGGCGGGAAAACC
>DAOTUF010000172.1:0-6592 GCA_034437495.1 Chloroflexaceae bacterium
ATCCAGTTCGGCTTCCTGGCGCTCGGTGTTGGTGATGAAATAGCCCGAGATGTAGCCGCGGTCAATCTGCATCCCCTCGGTGTATTCGGTCTCGTAGGCAACGCCCTTGCTCTCCTCGACGGTGATAACGCCATCCTTGCCGACCTTCTCCATCACTTCGGCGATGAGGTCGCCAATCTCGCGGTCTGCCGCGCTGATGCTGGCGATGTGGGCAATCTCGGCGCGGTCGCGGATGGGCTTGGAGGCCGAGCGGATGGACCCGACGATAGCGTCGGCCCCTTTGTCCAGGCCGCGCTTGATCAGCATGGGGTTGGCCCCTGCTGCCACCACCTTGAGACCCTCGTGGACGATGGACTGGGCCAGCACGGTCGCGGTCGTGGTGCCGTCGCCTGCCACGTCGTTGGTCTTGGTTGCGGCCTCTTTGAGCAACTGCGCTCCCATGTTCTCGAACGGATCCTTGAGTTCGATTTCTTTGGCAACGGTCACACCGTCATGGGTGACGGTGGGAGCGCCAAACTTCTTGTCAATGGCGACGTTGCGTCCCCGCGGGCCGAGCGTGGTCTTTACCGCGTTTGCTACGGTGTCAACGCCGCGCTTGAGTGCTCGCTGAGCCTCTTCACCAAAATAGAGTTGCTTTGCCATACTATCCTGATCCCTCCTCTCTTACCTTATTCTTGAATAATACCCAGAATGTCTTTTTCCGCCAGAATGAGATAGTCTTCTTCGTCAATCTTGAATTCCGTCCCGCCGTATTTGGCGAACAACACCCGGTCGCCCACTTTGACGCTCATGGGGACCAGCTTGCCATCATCATCCCGCCGTCCCTCACCCACGGCCAGCACGTTACCTTCCTGGGGGCGCTCTTTGGTTGCCGTGTCGGGGAGGAATATCCCGCCTTTGGTCTTCTCTTCACGCTCAGTTGGCTTCACGACAACGCGGTCGCTGAGCGGCCGAATACGAAAATCACTCGACATAGCTTCACTCCTCCTTGTCCTTGTCCTTGTTCTGTCTTTCCAGGGTCACTGCCCGGCGGTTGCTGGCTTGCCCGGAGGCGCTCCGGCTCCGCAGGTCTCCTGACCCCTGGTTTCTTGACTCACTGCTTCGAGTTCAGACCTGTTCATCTGCTTGCAAGGTTTTAGCACTCCCCTAACGAGAGTGCTAACTGCCCCTAATGATAGTGGAAAGAGCCGGTTTTGTCAAGAGGGATTTCAGCACTCTCGCCGGGAGAGTGCCAGAAGAGTTGGTCCCCTCGTCGGACGACCGCCGGGCCTGGTCTCATCCCCCACCGGTCTCGCCAGATTGGTCAGGCGGCAGCGCAGGAGCAGACGGTTCATCCGGGGTGTCTGACAGGAGCGGAGATGAAGATGGAGATGGTGCCGGTGCAGGTTCCCCCGGGCTATCGGGCGCATCTGGATCTGGAAGAGCGCCCGGCTCAGGGGAAAGGGGCATCGTAGGGGAAAGGGGAGTCGTCGGGACCGGCATAGTCGTTGGGGAGAAAAACAAGGTCGGAGAGAGGGGAGTCGTGGGGGAAAGAGGTGGGGGAGTGGGCAGCAGGGTGGTCGTCGGGGAGAGGGGGATGGTCGGGGTGGGAGACGGTGTCAAGGAAACGCCGAGCGCTACCTGGACCGACGGAACCTCTCCAGCCACGCGAATACCCTCCGGCAGGGAGAGGCGCGGGGTCAGGTCGTAGAGGCCGGGGCCAAACCCGTTGGCCGAAACCGTGGCCACCAGGGTGGTGGTATCCAGCTGGGCGAGCGCCTGCGCCGACCCGACCAGCGCAATCGGGAGCACGGAGGGGGTCACGTGAGCCTCTATCCCAGGCGGAACCGCGGTGACTTCCACCGGGAAGGGCAGCCGGAGATGGAATGGACGCTCCAGCGGTTCTATCTGGATGGTGACGAGCACGTGCGTATTTTCGTTCAGGTCGCTGGAGATACCCGGCGGAAAGGCAAGCTCCACCTCACGTGTGAGGGTGGTTGTGGCCCCTTCGATAGCAATGGGTTCGGTCTCAATCTTTTCTATGGTGTCGAGCCGCCCGGAGCTGCCGGAGATATTCACGAGCGGCGGGTCGCTCTGGATGTTCTTCACTACGGAGCCGGGGGCAGGCGACCCCTCTAGCATTCCCAGGACGGGCACGCGCTTGAGACCCACCACGGAGCGGATGGGGACCCGCACGTTGACCAGGGCAGGCTTGAGTTCGACCCCCGCCACCGGTTCACTGCTCCGCTCAACGGCGACCAGTTGTTGCAGGGAAATGTAGCTGGCGCGAAGTTGTTCGATGTTGGCGACGGTGCTGGCGTGCGAAACCCGTTCCACCTGGTTCTGGGGTCCGCGCACCTCAACGCGGTTGATGGCCGTTCCATTGACGCGGGCCTCTGGCTCCCCACGCTCGAAGCTGAAGGGAAGATTGCCCTGGACATTAATGGTCAGCGGAATGGTGCGGGTTATCCACACATCCAGGCGCACCGATTGAAACTCCGGGTCCACGAGAATGGAGGAAAAACTACTCAACCGCACATCGGTGGCTGCCGGCTCAATGTTCACTTCCACCTGGCTCTCACCGGGGGGGAGGTCGCTGAGGTCGGCAAAGGCTCGCAGGTCGCTCTGCCGAAGCCCGCGCAAGGTTTCCTGGTCGGTCTTCACTACCACACTGACCGGGGCGAGGTGGGTCTGGTCGGGGCGCGGAACGCTATTCTGGTCAACGATGACCAACCCGTCGGGCAGGTTTTGCACGACGACGGGCATGCTGTCGAATGATGTGCTGGTGTCGGGGTTTTCGTTGAACGACACGTAGGCCCAGAGCGCAAAACTGAGCACAAAGGCGAGGAAGAGGCGTGGGCCGGAGGTGCGCAACCAGGTCATGCGGCTGGCTCCTCCAGCGAAACATTGAGCAGCTGCGCCAGCATATTGCGGAGCCGCGCCTCGTTCAGGTAGCTGGTCATACGCCCATCATGCACCAGCGAGATGGTGCCCGTCTCTTCGGACACCACCACCACCACCGCATCGGTGTGTTCGCTCATGCCCTTGGCGGCGCGGTGGCGCGTGCCAAACCGCCGGTGCCCGACGATATCTTCACTCAGCGGCAGAACGACATTGGCGGCCAGGATGCGGTTTTCGCGGATAATCACGGCCATGTCGTGCAGGGGTGAATTGGGGTAGAAGATGTTCAGCAGCAGCGGCACGGCCAGACGAGCGTCCAGAATAACCCCCCGTTCGGCATATTCTTGCAGGCGCGTTCCTCGCTCGATGATGATGAGCGCCCCGATACTCTGCTTCGAGAGCTGGGCCACGGCGCGGCTGACCCCATTCACCGTTTCCAGCAGATCGACCCGGCTGGTATGCTTCAGCGGGTTGTTGAACAGGTGGCTCGTCCGACCGAGTTTTTCCAGTGCCCGCCGCAGCTCCGGCTGAAACAGGATGAGGATAGCAACGACCAGCGCCGGGTAGATGGCGGTGCGGAGCAGCCAGTTCAGGGTGGTCAGGCCAGGAAGCACCGTGCTGATGAGCATGACCACGACCAGCAGGATAAACACCCCGCGCAGCGCCCGGACTGCCCGTGTGCCCTGCATCATCTCCAGGAACCAGAAAAAGAGCAGCGTCACCAGCAGAACATCCAGGAATGCCTGGGGATGCTCGAAAGGATTGAAACGAGACCAGAGACGTGGTACCAGGTCGGTCAACCCGCTCCCACCTTTGGCTGGTCGACCATACGGTTTGCTGCCGCCAGCAGCGCTTCAATCCGCTCACCATCAATATCTTCCATCTTCAGCATGCGCTTGTAGAGTTGTACCGCCTGGGCATATTCTCCGCGGCGCATGAGCATATCGCCGAGGAGATAATAGGCTTCGGCGTCCTTCTGGTTCAGGCCAATAATCTGGTGTAGCTCCGCAATGGCATTTTCATAATCACGGTGTTTGGCAAAAATGCGAACAATTTCTTTCTTTTCGGCAATCGCCTCGTGCGTGCGAAAGGCCAGCGTATGCATAATCGCAAGCCACTGGCGGGCCTCCACATCGTCGGGGGCAATCTGCACAATCTTGTCGTAGATGGTGCGGACTTCTTCCTGCTTCCCCTGCATCACCAGGATTTCCGCGGCCTGCTGGAGGCTGCTCACCGCATCTTTCAGCTGCCCGGCGCGGCGCTGTTGCTCGGCCACCCGCACCAACCCTTCCATCCCCTTGTCGGGGTAGCCCCGCCGGATGTAGAGGCGGGCCAGCCTGCTCCCCACGGGGATATGGTTGGGAGCCAGCTTGAGCGCATCCTGGAGCGTCTCAATCGCGTGGTCAAGGTACTGGTGGTCTTCGTAGTAGGTGGCGAGGTCTTCCAGCTGCCCCACCGCCTCGGCCAACCTCCCCTGTCGGAAATAGACATCGGCCAGTTTGGTATAGACCGCGCGGTCATAGGGCAAAAGCTGCCGCGCCTCCTCAAGCGCTCGTTCGGCCCCGGCCAGGTCGTCGCTGGCGGCATAGGCTTCGGCCATCCGCCGCAGCAGGTCGCCGCGGGGGAGGGGGGTGGCAAAGGGGTGCTTGATGGCGGGGTCCGGCGTTATCTCGCGGGCCGTTTGCTGGCAGCGGTGGAGCTGCTCCAGGGCTTCTCCGGCCTTCCCGATGGCAATGTAGCTGTCGGCCATGGCCTGGTGAACGAGCACCGGTGAGAGGAGGGGGGAGTCGTCGGACTGAAGGAGCATCTGGGCCTGCTCCAGTTCGAAAAGGGCGGCGGAATGCTGATTGCTATATTGCTGGATAATCCCGAGAATGTAGTGGAGCACCGGCGCATCGTTGACCATCAGGGCCGTGCGATATTCCGCCTGCACCTCGCTGTTGACCTGGGGCTGCCCCTTGATCTGTTCAAGCAGCGAGGCCAGCGAGTCCCAGACCGTCCGCGGGTTTTCGCCCATCACGGCGACGGTGATGTTGATGCGGGCGATGGCGGGCGGGTTGTCCGCGCCAAGCTCGATGGCCTTGCGAAACTCGTTCAGCGCCGACTCATAGCGCTCAATCTTGAAGAGGGTCAGGCCATACTGCGTATGCAGTTCTTTGTCCCTGGGGGCCCACTGGAGAGCGCGGCGGTAATCTTCCAGGGCGCGGTTGGTCTGCCCCATCCGGAAGTAGGTGGCAGCCACATGGCACAGCTGCTCGGCGGCCTCCTGGGTGCGGCCCACCCGCTTGAGCAGTTCGGCCAGGCGGGTGCGGACGTTGCTCACGTCCGGAGAGAGGTCTATCACGCGGTAGTAGACGTCTATCGCCCGTTCCGGCTCATCCCGAACCATGTAGGTGTCAATGAGGATGTGGTATTTGGTCAATGCCTCTTTGGGGCGCTTCTGGCGTTCGTAGATTTCTCCCATCCGCAGATGGAGGGGGAGGTAGGTCATGTCCAGGCGAACGACCTCGTGGCAGGCGTCCAGCGCAGCTTCCAGAAGCCCTTGTTCGATATACTTTTCGCTGGCAACTACCCACCGCTTGACGTGCTCCTCAAGCCCGGAGGTGTCGAGGGAGGTCACGGGAGCAAAGGCGGGTTCTTCGGGCGGGGGCAAATCTTCCAACCCCTTCAGCGGGTCGGTCGTGGGTTGGTCGACGGGGAGTTCGAGTTCCCCGGTCGTGATGACCTTGCCGTCGGCCCGCAGAAAATCGGTGATAGGGCGGATCTTGCCCCAGGTTTCGGGGAACGTCTCGTCCTCTCGGGGAGGCGGGGCCGTGGAGGGTTCGGGGGGGGGGCCGAGCGTGCCGGTGCCGAGCATCCGCAGCTTCGAAAGCATGCTCTGCTGCGTGAGTTCTTTGGCCCGCTGGTTAAACTCGGTCGCGCGTTCTTTGCCCCACCGCTTGCCCTGAAGAAACCCCGCCAGTGTGGAGTACAGCGAAGCAGCGCGGGCGGTGTCCCCCATCTGCTGGTAGATATCCACCACGTTTTCATACATGGCGATGAGGTCTTCGGCTTCGGCCTTCCCAATCGTTTCGAGGTCCACCAGGCGAATCGCGTTTTCAAATTCCTGGGCCGCGAGGGGGAGTTTCTTGAGGGTCTTGTAGCAATCTCCCAGGGCAAAATGGGCCGACAGGGCATATTCCGGGTCGGAGGCGGCTTTGGCCAGCACCTTGATAGCGGCCTGCGTCTCCCCCCGCTCCTGGTAAATCAACCCCAGGCTGTAGAAGACATCGGCCCGCTCCAGGCCGGCTTCTATCGCGCGTTCATACTCTCTGGCGGCCCCCTCGGGGTCGCCTGCCTGCTGCTTCTCAACCGCCGAGGCGACGATTTTTTCGAGGGTGAACTGCTGCGTCCGCAGCCCTCCCGTGGCATAGCGGAGGGACCCGAACGAGTCCGTGGATTCTCCCCCGTCCTCGGGGCGGGTCACACCAGCGGCCTTTGCCATCGCCTCATGGATCGAAGCCAGCAGTTCCTTTTTCTCGCGGCTGTTGGGGTCCAGGCGGAGCGCTTCGTCCGCACTTGTCGCTGCCCGGTCGAGCAAGTCGCGCTGGAGATAGCGGTGAGCCAGGGCCATATATTCGGCGGCAGCGGCTTGCATCTCTCGGGTTTCCTCCAGCAGTTCGGCCAACCGCTGGCGCTGCACGTCCATATCGGGGCGCAGGCGCAGCACCTC
>DAOTUF010000173.1:0-7658 GCA_034437495.1 Chloroflexaceae bacterium
CAATGATATCGGCGTAGCCAAGCCCCGGCGCTGCCTCCGTCGCCCCGGCGGAGGGGATGAGGCGAAAGACGTTGATACCGTGGCTGTAGCAGAAGCGGCGGATCAGGTTGGGGTACTTCGTGGCAATCCGCAGCGGTCGCCCCTGACCCTGGAGTTCCATGGAGAGGTCGGCCAGGTCTTGCCACGAACTGACGTCAATCCACGCCTGGGGAGCAGCGAGCACCAGGTCGACCCCCCAGAACCCCAGGTCTTCGTAGAGGATGAGCAGGTTTTCGTCATCTTCGCGGTTTTCCTGCACAATGTCAAGGCCCGTAATGCCGATATCAATGCTCCCATACGCCACCTTGTCCACAATGTCTTCAGGCCGGTGGAGCAGCACCTCCGTGTCTGGCAGCCCCCGCATTCTGGCGGTATACTGGCGGGTGTTGGCCCGCGAGATGCCTAGACCGAGGCTCTCAAGCAACCGGATGGCCCCATCGTACCCATTCCCCTTGGAAGGGATTGCAAACCGTAGCATGCTACTCCTTTCTCCGTTTCGTGTTCACATATGCTCCCGCTCCCCGTCTGCACCCGTCCTTGCCCACTCTCTGGCATGGCGCGGCAGGGGAGGCACAGGAGTCACGGGCATGGCTCGGACAACTGCAAAAACCGTTCAAAGAAATCGGGGAAGGTCTTGCTGGTGCATTGTGGGTCACAAATCACCACCCCCGGGGTTCTCAACCCCGTCACCGCAAAGGCCATCGCCATACGGTGGTCGTCGTAGGTTTCGACGGCGGCGGGCGTGAGCGGGCCGGGGAATATCTTCATGCCGTCGGGAAACTCCTCGACCTGCCCCCCCAGACGGCGCAGTTCCGTCACTACGGCGCGAATGCGGTCGGTCTCCTTCCAGCGGATGTGCTCCACGTTGCGGATGGTGACGGGAGAGGACGCAAAGGGGGCAATGGCGGCGAGTGTCTGCACCGTGTCCGACATATCGTTCAGGTCTACGTCTACGCCGCGCAGCGTGCCCGGGCCGCTCACCTCGACAAAGGTATCCGTTGCCGTCACCGTGCAGCCCATAGCTTCCAGCACCTCGACAAAGCGGGTGTCTCCCTGGCACGAGGAGTGCGAGAGGTGTTCGACCCGCACCCGCCCGCCGGTGATGGCGGCGGCGGCGAAGAAGTATGATGCATTCGAGGCGTCCGGCTCAACCGGGTAGCGCCCGGCCTGGTAGCACTGCCCGGCCTGGATGCGAAAGCGGGTGGCCTGCCCGTCATCCTGAGCCACCTGCACCCCAAAATCCGCCATCATGCGGCGCGTCATGGCAACGTAGGACTGCGAAACGAGGTCGCTTTCGACTTCGATGACCGTATCCTGGTAGGCGTAGGGCGCAATCATCAGCAGGGCTGAAAGCTGCTGGCTGGTCTGGTTGGCGCGGAGGCGGATGTGCCCCCCCTTGAAGCCGTGGCTGTGGATGGTATAGGGCATATGCCCCGGTCGCTCCTCGAAGTCGACCGTTGCGCCAAGCAACTGGAGGGCGTTGAGCAGTTCGCTCATGGGCCGTTCGCGCATGCGGGGGATGCCATCCATGCGATAGACTCCCGACCCGAGCGAGAGCATCGCCGTGATAAAGCGGGCTGTCGTGCCCGCATTGCCTACAAAGAGGTCTGCCGCCTGCGCCGGGATGTGTCCGCCCTTCCCGCTAACGCGAAAGCGGGCGGCGGCGCGGTAGCTCTCCACCGGGATCTGCAACTGCTGCAAGCACGTGGCAAACCAGTGGGTATCATCGCTAAACAGGGCGTTCTCTATCACCGATTCGCCATCGGCCAGAGCGGTGATAAGCAGAGCACGGTTGGTGATGCTCTTTGAGCCGGGGATAGCGACCGTGGCCTCCACGGGTCGGGTGAGGGGGGGGATTTCAATGGCATTCATGGTAATGGTATTCGTGGCGTTCATGGCACCGCTCCTGTATTCCAGATCATCACAATCTCATTGATAATGGCATCCATGTCCCAGACGGTCGTATCGATGTGGCGCTCGATGCGCGCATAGGCGGCCTGCCTCTCCGCCAGGAGGCGGAGCAACTGCGCCTTCTTCTCCTCCTGGTCGGTGCTGCCAATGAGCGGGCGGTCACTGGCCGAAGCGAGGCGCTGCCACAGTACCTCGGCGTCGCAGTCCAGGCAGAGCACCAGGTTATGCGGGGAGAGGCACGCCAGGTTGGAGGGGTTGACCAGGGTGCCCCCGCCGGTGGCGATGACGTACCCCTGCCACGTCGCTACCTCTCGGCACAGGTCGGCTTCAAGCTGACGAAAAAACGGCTCCCCCTCGGTCTCGAACATCTCCCGGATGGTGCGTCCCTGCCGCTCCTCGATGAGCCAGTCCATATCTACGAAGGGGAACCCGAGCCGGCGGGCGACTTCCTGCCCAATCATCGTTTTGCCCGTCCCCGCAAATCCTGTCAGAATAAGGTTCTGCATCCTCGTCCATCATTATCATAAACAGGACTTACGCGGTGGGCGATATAATGGGATATATCACTGTAGACATAATAACAGGTTTCTGCTTTGGTATACGGTATTCCCGATGGAGACTCAGGCCGATTCCCACCGACTGCGTAAGTCCTGTTCTCTAAACGTTCCACAACGTGGTCCTGGACTGGTTTTTCGCCTTACGACAGGAAAACCAGCAAACCCACTCGCCTTGCGGCGGTCAGGTGTGCCTCGTTCAGATAGGGAGGCTTGTCGTGCTGGCCGCACGAGCATAGACCGTCTGCCTGGTTAACGACCAGCGAGAGGGCCTGGGGCTGGCAACGCACCCCAGGGTCTCGTGACCTCCCTATCGGCTGCTCCGAAGAGCGAACTGGTCAACGTCGGCTTACGGCTTCCCGCAAGCCACCCACTTCAGCGGGTGGTCGTTGACTCGTAGCGGAAGCGCCAGGGGACATTGTCCATGGAGAGTTCTTCGAGCTTGCCCCGCCGGAGCGCCTGGACCCGCGGCTTGATTTCCGCCAGCGAATCGCCGCCCACCTTCTCCAGCAGCGCTTCGGTCAGCAGGATGGCGATCATCGCCTCCCCCACCACCCCGGCGCGAGGGACGGCACAGAAGTCCGACCGCTCGTAGACCGTGCGGGCCTCCTCCCCCGTCACCAGGTTGACGGAGCGCATGGGCGTGAGCGTGGTGCTGATGGGCTTCATGGCGGCCCGCACCACAATGGGCATCCCCGTGGTGATCCCCCCTTCGAACCCGCCCGCACGGTTGCTGGCGCGGGTGAGCACGCCCTCCGGCCCGGTGACAATCTCGTCGTGAACCTCGGTGCCAAATTTTGCCGCATTCTCGAAGGCGGTCCCGATTTCGGCCCCCTTGATGGCGGGGATGGAGCAGACTGCCCAGAGCAACCGCGCTTCGAGTTTGCGGTCCCACTGCACGTGCGACCCCAGACCGGGGGGCACGCCAAGCGCGACCATCTCAATGATTCCCCCGAGCGTGTTTCTCGCCTGCATGCATTCATAGATATGCGCCTTCATGCGGGCTGCGGCGTCCGGGTCGGGGCAGCGCGTCCCGTGCTCATCGGCTTCGGCGGCAGCAAAGCGGGCCGGGTAGTCCATCTCATTGGGGAGCGTGGCCGACACCTTGCCGATGGCCGTCACGTAGCTGCCCACCTGGACACCAAACTCGTGCAGCAGGTGTTTGCAGAGCGCTCCGACCGCGACCCGCGCGGCGGTTTCGCGGGCGCTGGCGCGTTCGAGGGCCAGGCGTACGTCACGGTAGCCATACTTGATGGCTCCCGTCAGGTCGGCGTGGCCGGGCCGCGGGATGGTCAGCGCGGGGATATCCTTTTCGGCCCAGTTTGCCCAGTCTTTGTTGTGGATGGTGAGCGCCACTGGCCCCCCGGTCGTCTGGCTACCCATCACCCCGGCGGTGAAGTGGACCCGGTCCTGTTCAATCCCCATCCGTCCCCCGGCCCCGTACGCTTTCTGACGACGGGCCATATCGGGTTGGAGGTCGTCGGGCGAGACCGGGAGACCCGCGGGGAAGCCTTCAACGATGGCGGTGAGTTCCGGGCCGTGGGACTCTCCGGCGGTGAGAAATCGCAGCATCCGTTTTACTCTTCTTTGCTTTTCTTTGCTCTTCTTTGCTCTTCTTTATCTTCCTCGTTCGTTTTCCTGTGGTCTGCTGCGCCTACCAGCGTTCGTACCGGACCAGTTCGGACAGGGGTTTCCGTTGTTTGGTTTCGGAGACGTCATTGGCGTAGCCGAGCGGGGTGAAGATGATGGGTTCCACCTCGACGGGGAGGTTCAGCACCTCGCGGGCGGCCCACACGTCGAAGGCCGCGACCCAGCACGTCCCCAACCCCACATTCGCTGCCGCCAGGGTCAGGTGGTCCATCACGATGGTGGTATCAATCTCGTAGTGGTTCTTGCCATTCGGGTGGATCCAGCCCTGCCCGGGGATACCGCAGGCGCAGATGAGCAGGGGAGCCTGGACAAACCAGTCGCGGTCATAGATACGCCGCAGTTCGGCTTCACGCCCGTGGGTATGAATGACGATGAGCTGGAAAGGCTGACGGTTGGCCGCGGTGGGGGCCAGGCAGGCCGCCTCCAACACGCGGTTGAGTTGGTCATCTTCGACCGGGTCGGGCTTGTAGGCGCGGGCGCTGTACCGCTCCTCGATGAGTTTCAAAAATTCCATGCGCGTTTTCTCCTTATGTTTCCTTGCCAACAACGGACGCTCTTTTTGCTCCGGGCCATAATAGCATGCTGGAGCAGGAAAATCAATCGGGGCTTTCGACCCCCACCTTTATCACCACCACCGTCACGTCGTCTTGCACTTCTGCCGCTCCGACAAATGTTTCGAAGGTTGCGCGGAGGTGCCGCAGCATGGCTTCGGCGCTGCCCGGCGGTCCCCGCTGGATAGCCTGGTCCAGCCGCTCGAAGCCGAACATCTCCCGATACCTGTTCGTCGCCTCTACCAGGCCGTCGCTGGTCAGGATGATCATGTCGCCCTCGTGGATTTCCAGCGTCTCTCCCCGATACCCCGTCCGTGCGCCGTAGCCCATCCCCAGGGGTATCCCCCCGACCTCCGGCCAGTCCACAGTCCCGTCACGGCGGCGAATGAAGGGCGCAGTTCCCCCTGCGTTGACCACATGGACCAGGGAGGGCGACCCATCCAGGACAAGCTCAAGCTCGATATAGCACAGGCCACAGTTCTGGAGGGGGGGCCTGGTATAGGATGAGAGCGTTCTATCCAGGTAGGCCAGGCGGTCCCCCGGCTGGAAGGTCTGGGCAAAGGAGGCATCGAACCGCGACAGGCTCGTCGCCATGAAGAGGGCCGCCGAAATCCCCTTCCCCAGAACATCGCCAATGGCAAACGCAAACCGATGGTGGTGAAAGGCGTGGTACTGGTAGAAGTCGCCCCCCACCTCCCAGGCTGGCTGGCTGTAGCACACCACGTCCAGGTATTCCCACTGCGGGTGGGCCGGGGGGAGCAAGCTGCGCTGGATTTCGCGGGCAATCGCCAGTTCGCGCTGCATCTGCTCAAGCTTCTGTCGCTGCTCTTTGATCTCCTGCTGGTGCTCCAGTTCCTTTTGCCGCTGCACCAGTTTCCGTTGTTGCATCGAGAGGAAGGACCACACCCCGCCCACGACTATCCCGGCGACCATGACGCCTCCCAGGGTCAGCGCCCACCAGGTCTGCCACCACGGTGGCGTGATGGTTATCCTCAGCGAAGCCCCTTCGGTATTCCACACCTCGTCGTTGTTCGATCCCTGGACGCGAAACACATATTGCCCGGCGTCCAGGTTGGTATAGGTGGCCAGGTTGCGGCTACTGTCCACCGGCGTCCACTCCTGGTCAAACCCTTCCAGCTTGTAGCGATACTGGTTCTTCTCCGGGTGGATATAGTTCAGCGCCGCAAATTCAAACGTAAAGACCGAATCCAGGTGGGAGAGCGTCAGGTCGGTCGTCTCGCTGATGTGCTGCTTCAAGGGAGAATCTCCGCCAATCCCCACGGATTTATTGAACAACAGGAAGTCGGTCAGATAGACCGGGGGGACGTAGGTGTTGTTCTCAAGATGCGACGGGTGGAATACGTTGAACCCGTTGTTGCCGCCAAAAAACATCTCTCCCTGCGGATTCTTGTAGAACGACCCGAGCAGGAATTCGTTGTCTTGCAGTCCATCCCGAACGTCGTAGTTCCGAAACGTTTCGGTGCGCGGGTCGAAACGCGATAACCCGCCGATGGTGCTGAGCCACAGGTTGCCTTCCCCATCCTCCAGCGCCCCATACACCACGTCGGAAATCAGACCGTCTTGCCTGGTATACCGGATGAAGGTTTGGCTGGCCCGGTCAAACCGATTCAGCCCTTCGTAGGTACAGACCCACAACCGCTGCTGCGAATCCTCGGAGATGGAGTACACATTATTATCGCTCAGGCTGTGCGGGTCGTTCGGTTCATGCATATAGTGCTCAAAGGTCTGACTGGCGCGGTCGAACCGGTTCAGCCCTCCCTGCCAGGTCGTCACCCAGAGGGTCCCGCTGGAATCCTCATAGACCGATCAGACCGAGTCCCGGGTCAGGCTGGACGGGTCCCGGGGATCTTCACGGTAGGCCGTGAAGGTCTCGCTGGCCCGGTCAAACCGATTGATGCCCCCTTTCCTCGTTCCTACCCACAGGGCACCGGTGTGGTCTTCGTGCAGCGATATCGCCATATCGTCGCTCAAACTTCGCGGGTCGTCCGGGTCGTGACGATAGTGGATAAAACGCTCCTGCTCGCGGTCAAAGCGGTTCAGCCCGCCGCCATACGTCCCCACCCACAGCGTCTGCTGCGAATCCTCGTAGATCACCGCAATATTATCACTGCTGATGCTCGCGGGGTCGGTGGGGTCGTGGCGGTAGTGGGTAAAGCGCTCCTGCTCGCGGTCAAAGCGGTTCAGCCCGCCGCCATACGTCCCCACCCACACATAGCCCTGATAATCTTCCTGGAAGGACGTGACCTGGTTGTGGCTCAGGCTGTGGGGGTTGCGATCCTGGTGGTAATAGTGGTCAAACTTTCTCCCCCGGGGGTTCAGGGTGCTGATACCGCTCACCGTCCCGAACCACACGACCCCATCGTCCGTTTCGTGGATTGACCAGATAAAATCATTGCTCAGGCTGTGCGGGTTATTGACGCTGTGGCGATATTGATAGAACGTCTCTTGCTCGCGGTCGAAGCAGGACACCCCATCTCCGCCGGTCCCGAGCCACAGGTTCCCGCGGCTGTCTTCGTAGATATCCCGAATAGCACTCCGCTGCGAGGAGGACCGTTCGGTTTCGTTCTGGCGAGCGTAGCGGACAAAGGCTTCGCGCTGGCGGTCGAACCGGTGCAA
The DNA here is from genome assembly GCA_034437495.1 of Chloroflexaceae bacterium. Taxonomy (GTDB): domain Bacteria; phylum Chloroflexota; class Chloroflexia; order Chloroflexales; family Chloroflexaceae; genus JAAUSY01. Next base: position 7,343 of record DAOTUF010000173.1, read on the forward strand.
CGTTCCGTCGTTTGTCCCGACCCAGAGGGTGTGGTCGCGCGTTTCATAGAGCGAGATAACATGATGATGGCTCAGGCTGTGCGGGTCGGCGGGGTCGTGCTGGTAGCGCACGAAGGTCCCACTGGCCGGGTCGAACCGATTCAGGCCGCCTTCGGTGGTGCCTGCCCACACGACCCCTTCATGGTCTACGTGCAGGGAGCGGACATCGTTGTGGCTCAGGCTGGTGGGGTCGGCGGGGTCGTGCTGATAGTGCATAAAGGTCTGGCTGGCGCGGTCAAACCGGCTCAACCCACCCCCAAGCGTGCCCACCCACACC
>DAOTUF010000174.1:0-3368 GCA_034437495.1 Chloroflexaceae bacterium
GGGAGACTGGCTGGTTTCAGGCCGAAATCTACAGGCAACTGCTGGAAGAACTGGGCTACACGGTGGAGAGTCCGACCACGATGGAGAATGAGGCATTCTACCTTGCGGTGGCTCGGGGAACGGTGGATATGTGGGCCAATGGCTGGTTTCCCATCCACACCGCCTACATCGAGGATGAGCGCGTGCGGGACAAGGTCGGGTTGGTGGGCTACGAGGTGCGGGCCGGGGCGCTCCAGGGCTATTTGATTGACCGGAGAACCGCCGACGCCTACGGGATAACGAGCCTGGCAGACTTGAAGGACTCCGAGATTGCCCGCCTGTTCGACCACGATGGGGATGGCACCGCCGACCTGATCGGGTGTCCACCGACCTGGGGGTGTGCCCGCGTCATCAACCACCACCTGGGCACGTACGACCTGCGCGGCACGGTGGAGCACGTCCAGACAACCTCCCCCCAGGCAACGGCAGTTCTGCCGGCTGTCTCCCCCACCGTGGCCGCCTCTCCCACCCTGACCGTCTCCCCCACCGTGGCTGTCTCCCCCACCGTGGCTGTCTCCCCCACCGTGACACTGACGCCGACGGTCACGCTCACCAGAACCTCCACCCTGACCGCGACCACAGCCCCGACCCCGACCATCAACCCGGCCATCAACCCGGCCATCCCTGCCACCGCAACGATAACGCCCACCGATACCTTCACGCCGACCGAGTCCCCCCATGCGCAGGGGGTCTACACGGAGTTGATGACCCGTACGATAGCGTGGTATGAACAGGGCGAACCCATCCTGTTCTACACGTGGACGCCCAACTGGACGGTGGGGACGCTCAGGCCGGGCCGGGAGGTCGTCTGGATAGAGGTACCGTTTCCATCCCTCCCCCCGGAGCAGGAAGAGATGGAAGACCTGTCAACGGTCTGGGGCATCGAGGGGTGTGTCTCCGACCCGTGCAATATGGGCTTCCCCCCCAATGACATTCGGGTTGTAGCCAGTATCACGTTTCTGGAAGACAACCCGGCGGCGGCTCGTCTGCTCGAACTGATTGAAATCCCCTACGAGGATATTTCAGCCCAGAATGCGTTGATGTTCGAGGGGGAGAACCGCGAGGAGGACATCCGGGCCCACGCGGATGTGTGGATTTTTCGTCACCGCGAGGTGGTGAACCAGTGGCTCACCGAGGCCCGGCAGCGGTATTGAGCGGTATTGACTGGAGGAACGGGCAATGACCAGGATAGTGACCAGGATGTGGAGGTAATATATATGGCAACAACGCGGCTTATCCGCGGCGGCAACGTGTCGCTGACCAAGATGGAACCGTCGCTCGAAAAGGTCATGGTCGGCCTGGGGTGGAGCGCCCGCCCGACCAGTGGCACGGCAGAATTTGACCTCGACGCCAGCGCCTTTCTGCTCTCCGACTATGGCAAGGTCCGCGGCGACCCCGACTTCATCTTCTACAACCAGCTTGCCTCCCCGTGCGGCTCCGTCGTCCATTCGGGCGATGTCCGCGTGGGGGCCGGGGGCGGCGACGACGAGACCATCACCGTCGAACTTCCCCGCCTCCCCGGTGACATCGTGCGTATTGCGTTCTGCGTGACCATCCACGAGGCCGAGGCCCGCAATCAGAACTTCGGGATGCTCGACCGCTCCCACATCCGCGTGGTCAACAGCCTCACCGGGCACGAGATGGTGCGCTACGACCTGACCGAGGATGCGGGTATTGAGACGGCCATGATTTTTGGCGAAATCTACCGCTATCGCGGCGAATGGAAGTTTCGCGCAGTCGGGCAGGGCTACCAGGGAGGGCTTGGGGCCCTGGCCGAATCGTTTGGCGTCGAGGTGCTCTACTGACTACTGACTACTGACCCTGACCGTTGCTTGTCCCTACTTCCTCCATCCCCCTCCCCTCCCGCGGGCCATCCGGAGCGGGTCAGGATGGCAATGGGAGTTCGAGCACCAGAAAGAGGATTCTGATCACGTAGATGATGAGAATCAGCAGGAAATAGAGCGGCACTCCGGCCAGCACCGCCGTCGCAGCAGCCTTGAGCGGCTCAATCCGGGCCACGGCCCGGATGCCGACCGTATGCCCGACCAGCAGCAGGGCATACCAGACGAAGAAGACAGCCTGGGGCACACCGACCACGGTCGTGACTTCCAGCAGACGGAAGACGCTGACATAGCCAATGATGCGCATCATCTGGGCAATGCTCAGGCTCCCCCCGAACAGGCGGGTCGCCAGCAGCGTGGTGAACAGCGCCCCGACCACCCAGGCAAACAGCGCTTGAAACAACTGGTAGCCCGTGAACATCCCGATGCCATAGAGCCGCACCAGCAGGGAGGTGCCTCCCTCCAGGGTGGAGGGGGCTATCGTGGCCTGGACGAATCCAACGATCATGGAGACCGCGATAATGATGGCCCCCGATGAACTGGTCGCTGCGGGGTCGTTGGCAATGGTGGTGTAGGTCGATGGCTGAAACGTGACGATACCCTTGAGGAGTTTTCCCTGCTCTTTCAAGCGGTCCTGAACCTGAACGGTGCGATCCAAAGTGAACCTCTCTCCTTCTCTTGTATTTCCCCGCATGCGCGGAGACGGAACCGACCTTGAACCGGTCCCAAACCGGTCCTGAACCAGTCCCGAACCAGGTCCCCCTATTGTACCGCATGATGCGGTGGTCGTTTGAGGGTATCGTTTATCGTTACCCTATGGCCTCCCTGGTGGTCCGGTCAAAAAGGTGCATCTTTCCCATATCCATGACCGCTTCTATCCGGTCGCCGCGCTCGAACGTCGCTCGCGGGTCGAAGCGCCCCACAAATTCCCGTCCTCCCTTCTCCAGGTAGATGTAGACTTCACTGCCCATACGCTCCACCACCCCCACAGTCGCCTGGATACGGACGTCGGTGTTTACGCCTGCGGGGAGGTACTGCGGGTCGTGGAGGTCTTCCGGGCGGATACCAAAGATGACCGTCTCACCGGCGTACCGTTCCAGCGGGGCCGCTTTCTTCTGCGGGATGGGCAGCGTGAACAGGCCGGGAATATGCAGCGACACTCCCCCCTCGGAACGCTGGACCTGCGCATCGAAGAAGTTCATCGCCGGGCTTCCAATGAACCCCGCGACAAATTGATTGACCGGGTGGTCGTACAACTGCTGAGGCGTATCGAGCTGCTGCACCACCCCGTCCCGCATTACGGCAATGCGGGACCCCATGGTCATGGCTTCTGTCTGGTCGTGCGTCACGTAGATAAAGGTGGTTTTGAGGCGCTGATGGAGCTTGCTGATTTCGGTGCGGGTCTGGACGCGCAGCTTGGCATCCAGGTTCGAAAGCGGCTCGTCCATCAGGAAGACACTGGGGTTGCGGACAATCGCCCGTCCGAGC
>DAOTUF010000175.1:0-7661 GCA_034437495.1 Chloroflexaceae bacterium
CTGCTTCGCGCCTTGCATCGGCGGTGGGGGAGCCGTGTTTTGCTTTGTCGCTGCGTCTTCAGTGTTAGCAGCACTGAGGGCGAAGGTTCGGGCTTCCTGAGTTTTTATGGCTTAGGAGGTGTGTGAACACAAGTAGTCAATTCACTATGATGTTAGAAGGGGTAGTGAATTGACAAACAGTCGCCCCCTACGGTTGATGCCAGTTTAAGCGGCCAGCCGTAGGGGGCGACTGTTATTTACCGATTCTTCCTCGATTTTCCCCTCAACCGCTAAATCTTCGATAGTCACATTCAGTGCCTTCGCAATGGCGATAAGAGTACTGAAGGAAGGATCCTGAGTTCGATTTTGCCACAGGTTGCGGACTGTGCCGAATTTGACCCCGCTTCTACGAGCCAGATCATCCGTCGTCATTCCACGTTCCTGAGCAAGTTCCCTTATTTTGAATCGATACACTGTGGCCTCCTTTCTGCTACTCATGAGTATAAACCTTTAGGTTGTACGTGTCAAGTCGTTCGGCTTAAATAGTGCACTCAGAATTGTACTTGACAAATTGTACCTATAGGTATATAATACCCATAACAGAAGCACGGAGCACTAAACAGGAGGCCCCCCAATGGCAAAGGCAGCAAAAATCACCGTTACCCCGACCGACGCCCCGCTCTTCGGGCGCACCGACACCGAGCGGTGGGCCGTCCAGGCGGGCAACGAGTGTCTCTACGTCTCCACGAGCTACCGCGATGCAATGCGCGTCCAGTGGACCGCCGAGGGCGACGCCGCCCGCGCCCGCGCCGAGGCCGCCCCGTCAACTCCCCGCCGTCGCCGCACCCCCTGGAACAAGGGGTTGCAGACGAGTTCGTGGCAAGGGCTGAACCGGATGCAGCGGATATAGGAGGAAGCGATGAGACCACCCGCACCCCGAACCTATCGCGGCGGGACCATCACCCGCCTGTCCCACGGCCAGCACCAGGTCGCCTTTGACGGCGTGGACCTGGGCACCTACCCCCCCCCCGCCACGGCGGAGTGGGCGCTGGACGACTACCTGTTCTACCAGGTTGACTGTGGCGCGGTGGACCCGACCACGCTGCCTCTCCAGGCCATCGCGGAGGCGCTCGTGCAGGCTGAAGCGGGTGGCACCCTCCTCACCCTGGAGCAGGCAGCCTGAACAAGAAGGAGTGAGAAAAATGGCCCGATTGAAACCGAAAACCCAGGTCAAGCGCCCCGTCTTCTCGTGGTCAAGCGGCAAGGAGGTCGTTGACCGCGACACCATCTACCGCGGCTGGTTCATTGACGTCGGTCTGGACGATGCCCTGGACGGGGCCGCAGCGGCGGCGGGTTGGCCTGCGGGCACGATGCGCCACCTTGACGGGCAGCAGCGCCAGCACTGGCTCCTGCCGACCCCCTGCCCCTTCTTCGTACTCATCCAGGGCGTCCCGTATACCTCGATGGGCGCGATGGTGCGGGATGACGTGAGCTTCAGCGGGGTCGGCTGCCGCTGGCAGGAGGGCGAACGCAGCCGCCTGGGGGTGCTGGTGCTCCACCCCGACCTGGTCACTCAGGGCTACCTGGAGCCGCTGGCCGCAGTCGTGAGCAGCACCTCCACCGACGACCTGCTGGTCGCGCTCCTGCGCCACAACGCCCTCCTCGACGCGGCGGAAGCGGCAGCGGCAGCCCGTGGGAACCAGCGCGAGTTCGAGTTCTGGGAGTTCGCCTGCCCGCTGGCCGCGGGGCACCAGGTGGCGCGAGGGCGCGAGCAGACGACGAGCATCTCCCCCATCATCTGCACCCATCCAAAGGAGCCAGACCGCACCTACCTGCGCGAGGTGTGGGGACCGAAGGTGGTGGCAAGCGTGGTGGCGGAGCGCTGGACGGAAATCACCACCTGGGCCGCGGCGTTCGCCCGTGGGGGGCGGGGCGGGGAGCGGGTGGCCGAACGGGAGGACGGACGCGATGATTGAGCTACCCTGTGTGCGGGTGGTGAACCGCGACGGCTCGGCTCCCTTCAAGCTGCAAAGAGAGCTATGGGGGGAAGAGACCTATCAAATGTTGGAGATTGCCGCCCCCGGCCACCCGCTTGATGGGCAGCGCGGCAATACAGAAACGCTGTACCGCCTATGCCAGCGCCACGGGGCGGTCCTGGGCGCGGTTGACGAGCGCGTGGTCAGCCTGATGGACGGCAGGGGGCGCGGGGTGCTCTCGATGGACGGGTCGGTCTACCCAGACGAGCACACCGCGTTTCACCACACGCTGCGCTCTTTGGGACTGTCGGACGAGGAAATTGCCCAGATTTTCAGGTGAGAGAGGAGGAGGTACGAGATGTGGGAACGACAAGGAGACCTCGCAACCCTGCTGGCGCAGGCCCGGCAGCCATATCGGTCCGTGCCGATTTACTCTACGGGCACGGGAGTCGGGGCGGTACGGAACGGGTAAAGGAATGGGGGGCCGTGCGGAGCGGCGATGCCCCACCGCCTGGCCCCGTATCAACAAGAAACGGAGGATGTAATGGATAGGAGTATCGAAACGCAGCGGATAACGGACCTGGCGGCAATGATGGCGAACGGCAGTCCCGCACGGGGACTGGAGGCACGACTCCAGGAGGCTCGCCGCCTCGTTGAGGCTGCCGCCGAGGGGCTGGCGGTCGGGTCGTGGTCGGAGTGGCTGGAGGATATTACCAGGTCCCTGGTTGCCCACGGGGTGCCACGGGACGTTGCCGAGAACCACGTCCAGGCGGAGTTTGGTGGGGTGGTCGAGCATCGCCCGACCCTGAAAGAAGCAGCATAGGAAAGGGGGAGGAGATGAATACCCAGGAATGGAGGAGACACAACGGCTCGTCGCACAGCCCCTCAACCGTGGCGCTGCACGAACAGATTACGAGGTTGGAGCGCAACCTGGCCGCGCTCCAGGCCGCGATGGGACAGGCGCAGCAGGAGGTGGTGCAGCGGGTGCGAGAAATCCATCAGCGCGACCAGGAACTGCTGCGCCTGCGGCAGCAGATGCAGGCAATCCTGCGGGGAGAAACGGACTCGCTCCTGGCGCTGCTGCACGAGAGCGAGGAGCGAGGGCACGCCCTGGCGCGGCAGGTCGCCTACCAGCGCCAGGGGATGGCGATGGCGGTGCGGTTGCTGCACCAGCACGCGGGGTCGCAGGCGCTGGACCTGCTCCAGGGGATGGTAGAGGGGCAGTGATGCCCCATTCAGCACGGGAAGTTCGGCAGCAATTTGAAGTAATGGAGGGAACTCATGGGAAAGCATCAGCAGGATAGATGGGCAACGGTCCAGCGAGATTTCTTCGATATGATTGACCTGGGCGGGAATATGCAGCGGGCCCTCAGAAGTGTCGATTCGTTTTCCGGCGTCGTGTCCCTGGTGATGGGGGTGGCGATGCTCCTTATGGCGTTCATCCTGTTCTGGGGGGTCTGGTTTCTCGACTACTCGAGCACGATGGAGGCGAGCCGTATTGCGGTCGAAACCATTTCCTCGGCGCTGCCCAGTCATCTCATCGCGCAGGGATCCCTGGTTTTCACGGTGTTGCCGTTGATTGCGGCGCTCTTTCCATCGCTGATGGAACTGGTGGGGAGTCGCTTCGGTTTGGAGATCAAATTGGCCGGGTGCCTGGTGTACGTTTGTGTGCTGTTTGATCTCATTACGGATGCGCCGCATACCCACCTTTTGATGCGGGCGTACGAACCGTTCTTTGCGGAAATGGCCTGGGGACTGGGTCTCCTGCTCTACTGGCCGCTGCACGTGCCCGTGCTTATCCTGGCGTCCACGGGGTTGGAAATGATTTTTGTGGTCTTTGCGGTGGTTTCGGTGCATCTGCTCGCAAAGGGAGCGAGCGGTCTGGTCACGAAATAGGAGCAGTATTTTGGATCCGAATCCCTCACCAACCGAGTCGCGGTGGGCCCCCGACCTTGCCGATATCGCGTTCGCGGCCATCGGGGGACTCGTCCCGCCAGTGCTGCCGCTGGCGGCCCTGGTCTACCTGCTCAGGCGCGTCCCGTGGGCGAGGCAGAAGGCGGGGCAGGTCATCGAACGGGTGGTTCCGCCGCAGGCAGAGCGCCAGTCGCCCGCGATCCCCCCTGCCCCTGCGCAGGGGCAGGGGGCGGAACCACCGTCGGCTCCGCCGTCCCGAACGGGCACCACCCCTGTTGACCCTCCCCGCTCAAAACCGAAGCCAACTGCGGAGCAGGCGGGCGCTCGGCCAACCGCTGAGGACAAGATGACCCGACCGATGGAGATGCTCATCTCGTTTCACCAGTTCGGCGGGGCGGCGTCAGGCGTGGTGCCGCATCTCCTCATCGTCGGTCCGGCAGGGATTGGCAAGACGACGCTGCTCCACGCGATGGCGCGGGAGTGGCACCAGCAGCACGATGAGGTGATTGTGCTGGATCTGGATGCCCCCCGCGGGGGCTATCCCTATCGCGTTATCGGGGGCGGGGGAGATGGGGAGCGGGTGGGGGCTGCGTTTGCGGCGCTGCACCGACTGCTGGAGAAACGGGAGACTGCGCGGTTCCGCGGGGAGCAGGTGGCTCCGCCGGTGCGATGTCTGGTGAACGATGCCCACGAAATGGCTCGGATGGACCCTGCGACCTGGAATGACCTGGTGGGGCGCATCCTGCGCCGTGGGCACAAGCTCGATGTGCTGCTGGTCCTGACCACCTATGCCAGTCAGGTTGATACGGTGGTGCCCCCTCCACAGGATGACCTGATGCCGATGCGTCGGGTCGAACTGGCCTGGGAGGGGGAGCAGCGGGTTGCCCGGCTGAATGGGCAGACCTATGCCGTACCGATAACGAGCTGAACAACAAAAGGAGCTTTGGAATGACAACAAACGGACACGCAACGGCCCTGCCTGTCGCGGAGACGGCGCTGCCCGTCGCCAAGATTGCGGTACCGCAGCAGGCGGGGGTGGTCACTGGCCTGCCGATGGTCATCCTCGACACCACGGCGCGGCCCGATCTGGCCCCCCTGCTGACGGGGATGGTCCAGGTGGCGACGGTGGAATGGCAGTGGGCCGCACAGTTCGTCGCAGGCCGCCTGGTCGTGCTGCTCCAGGTGATACCCGCGGTCATCCCACCCTTCACCATCGGGTTCCACCTGGACACACCCGACCAGGCGCAGCGGCTCTTCCTGCTGGTAATGGTCGGGACGATGCGCCTGGTCTGCCTGCGTTATCCCGACCAGATGATGGAGTTCGACTGCGCCGCCGACGAACCCATCCTGCGCCTCATCAGCAATGTGCCTGGGGAGGCGACCCGCCACCTGCTCGTGCGGGACGGCGCGACGGGGGAGGTGTTTGACCTTGAGGCAATGCGCGTCCAGGTGCGGGAGCGTCGGGTGGCGAAGACGGCATAGCGAAAGGAAAATGCGTGATGGAGTGGACCAGACACGATGGATTGAGCGGCAATAGCTACTGGACGGCGATGGACGGTCGGCTGTCGGTGGCCTGGATTGCCAGCATCCAACGCTATTTGATCGGGATGGCGGGGGTGTCGGTTCGGAATGCGCCGTTCGCCAGCCTGGAGGAAGCCCAGGCCGCGGCGGTGCAGTGCTGGCAGGAACGGCAGGAAGGAGAAACCAATGGAATGGCGGTGGTATGAAGCCAGGCCGAGTGGGAATAGCTACTGGGCAACAACGGACGGGCGTTTTTCGATTGCCTATTTCCCCTCGTCCAGTGCGTACGCTCTGACAAAAAATTATCCCGACGGGCAGTCCCGCACCAGGACGTGCGCCAGCCTGGAAGAGGCGCAGGCGATGGCCGTGCAGTGGGAGCAGGAGCAGCAGGAGGGGCAGAATGGATGACCTGTTTGACGACCTGAGCGAATGGGAGCAACTCATCGCGGAGATGGTCCTCCTGCTCCCGAACGAAGAGGCGGCGCTGCACGCGATGCCCGACGAGGACCTGTCACGGCTGACGCAGACGCTCTACGCGCTGGCCGCCAGCGTGGAGGTCGTGGCCTCTGAGCGACTGCCCGATATCCGCGAGGCGACCACGCGGGCACGGGCGGCCATTCGGATGTACGCGGCGGCCAGCGAGGGGCAGCGGCGGAGTTTTGACCTGGTGAAGGCGGTATAAGCAGTCATTGAGGAGGAATACGCAATGCCAATGGTATCTATCGCAGGACTGGACAAAGCCCAGGTGCTCAAGGCGCTCTACGACCGCGCCAATCCCGGGTCGTCAAAGAGTATGGGCTGGCTGGCCTACACGCCAGGGGCTATGACCATCGAAGAAGCTCGTGGTCTCGTTGAGCAGAGGCTTGATTTCGATTATCTGGCGGGGCGACTTCTCAAGGTGGACCTGTCGGGGGACGAGTTTGATCCCTACCTCTACGACCGTGCGTACGGCGCAGGGTCGGCACAGGCGGTTATCCAGACGCTCAGGGGAGGCGGGGAAGGGGCGGGCGTAAGCGGGGCAAAGGAGGACTGAGCAATGACCGACCGACACGACCCCCTTGTGCCCCACGTGCTGCTGGCCGCGCCACGCCCGGCGCTCTACGATCTGCCCGACCTGCGCCGCGCTGCAACGCGCTACCACACCACCTCGACCGTGCGGGTGCAGGATGGGGAGCAACCCGCCACGGTGCGGCAGCATCGGGTCTGGTGCCTGCCCACCGAGCAGGACTGGCGCGAGGTGCAGGAGACGTATGGGGCCTGGCGCGAGGCGCTGCACGCCTTTGCCAACCGCCTGCGCGACCTGGGACCCTACCAGGTGCGGCTCCAGGAGGCGGGGGGACTCAGGCAGGCTCCGAACCCGCTGGCTCCGACGGTGGCGCTGGCCGACCACCCCGACGACTGGCACGGCTTTTTCGACCCCGACGACCTGTTCCTGCTGCCGGGCGACCAGCGGTGGCGGCCCTTTGCACGGGCTGCCGTACGCGCCCACACCCCGAAGATGGTGCGGCTGGCGAATGATAGCCTGGTCGCCCAGACGGGAGCCTTCCCGTGTCCCGATGAAGCGGCCTGGGAGGGGGTGCAGGCGGCGTTCGTGGCGGCGCAGCAGGCGCGGGACACCTTCCAGTCCCACCTGGCCCGCCTGGGGACCTATGCGGAGGCGCTGGCCGACGGGCGGTACGCGCCGCAGCGGGCGCTGACCCTGGAGCAGGCGGCCCAGGAGATGACCCTGGAAGAGGCGGCCCAGGCAGCGCTGACCGTGCTGCTGGCGGCGGGGTACGATGCCCTGCGCCGGGACCCTGCCACCTGGCTCGTCTGGCGGGGCGATGAGACCCTGGGCCCGCTCGATGCCGCTGCCGTCGTCAATCTGGCGGAGCGGGTGGCCGCTGCGGACGCGAATGTCACCGACCCGTCCGAAATGGAAGGGCTGGAGCGGGAAGTCGCAGGCCCATCAGGGGCGATAGCCGATAGTCCTGAACCTGATGGGTCTCCTGCATTCCCAGGGGAACAGACTGCCGTGCCTGCGTCCGACCAGGACGGGCAAGACGACGCGGTATCGGCTATCGCGTCCCCCGAACACCGAGCGGCCACGCTCCAGTGGCTGCCGCTCGACCAGCTCCACCCCCACCCCGACAACCCGCGCCTGGGCTTGCGTGAGGAGGTGGTGGCCGGTCTCGTCGCCCAGATGGAGGTCCGCGGCTTCAGCCAGGAGTATGCCCTGCTCGTGCGCCCGCTGGAAGGCGGCTATCAGGTGGTATCCGGGCACCACCGCGT
>DAOTUF010000176.1:0-3242 GCA_034437495.1 Chloroflexaceae bacterium
TTCCTCTGGCTTTGCGGCCGGCGTCATGGGGTGTGACCGCGTGGAATTGTACCGCCTGCTGCACGACCACGGGTTCGCTGTGATTGATTATGCTGAAGAGGACTACGACGGCGAAGCCCAGGCCGCACAAACAATAGCTCCAGGAGATAGCAACGTATGAAAGCCGTGGTCAATGCCTCCCCACTGATTGCCCTGGCCCGCGTCAATCAGCTTGCGATACTGCCCCAGTTGTTTGACACCGTTCTGGTGCCTCCCACAGTCTATCAAGAAGTCACGGCCCAGGGAGAACGTCGCCCTGGAGCGGCGCTTATCGCGCAAACTGACTGGCTTCAGGTGCAAGCCCCAACGACATCGCCTACGATTGCACCGTTACTCCTGGGTCTTGATGCAGGGGAGATGAACGTGTTGCTCCTGGCACAGGAAGTGCAGCCAGCATGGGTGGTGATTGACGAACGATTGGGACGGCGCGTTGCCCTGGCCATGCACCTTCCCCTGACGGGTACCATCGGGGTCTTACTGGCTGCGGTTCGCGCTGAACTCCTCACGAAACAAGTGGCGGTAGACGCCGCGCACCAGATGAGTACACAAGGCATTCGCATCAGCCCCTCCCTGCTGGCATGGTTTGAAAACGAGGTCAATCAATGATAAGTCCCTTTGACGCTTTCTGAACAAAGGAGTCGCCCGATGCCCACGAACGAAGAGATTGCACAGCAACAAGAGTTACTGCAAACCCACCGCCGCACGTTGGCCACCTACATTCATCAGCACGCTATCCACACCAGCGCCAGCAGCGACACCGGCGCCCGCAGCACCTACCGTAGCATCCTCATCGGGCAAGGGTGGGGGAGCTTGCCTGAATATGGGTTTCGTTGTTACCATAGGGTTGGTAGCTATGGTGATTGGGAGGAAGAGGTTCTTGGTACGGAACCCACCATCCAGGCGGGACAACGGTTCTTAACTGAATATCGCAACTATAGCCGAACGGCTTTTCGATCAGCGAGTACGGTTACGGTAGGACGGTTTAATTCTCAATTAGAACGGGAGGTATATTCATGAAATGGCACGTTGGATCGTCCATTATGTTTCTAGTTATTGTGCTGGTGCTCTCCGCCTGTGGAGCAAGCAAAACGGCCGAAGCTCCTATGCTTCCACAAAGCCCGCTCCCCGACGTTGACGAAGAGCGCACCGAGCCTACCCCTTCACCCACGCTCAACGTTGAAGAAGACTCTATGGAAACGCATGCATCTACGAACAGCATCTTCCCCGTCACCATTGAGGAATGGCGCAACGAAACGCAGAACCGCAGCACCGAGTTTACCCGCGAGGGCGACCACTACTGGCGCTACGGGCCCGGCGGCACCTACACCATCGGCGGGTGGACCGACGATGACTGGGACAATAACGACGCACAAGCCGACGTAGCCCTGGAGGAGTACTGGGTAGCCCGCTACCCCGTTACCGTGCAGCAGTACCGCGCGTTCATTGAGGATGGCGGGTATGACACCGAAGACTACTGGACGCCTGAAGGGTGGGAGTGGAAAGTAGAACTAGGACACACGCAACCCTACTTGTGGGGTGATGAGCATTTGAGCGACGACAACCAGCCGGTCGTCGGGGTGACGTGGTACGAGGCGACCGCCTTTGCCAACTGGCTCACCGCAAAACTGGAACTGCCCGCAGGCACGATACGCCTGCCCACCGAGGCGGAATGGGAGGCGGCCTGCGCCTACGATGCCAACGGGCAACGTCATCCCTACCCCTGGGGCGAGCAGGAGCCAACGCGAAATCTGGCTGATTTTGACGATGGGAGTGACCCCGACAGACCCGCGTCGGTGGGAGAACGCCCGGAGGGAGCCGCGGCAAGCGGGGCCCAGGACCTGGTGGGCAGCGTGTGGGAGTGGACAACAGTAGCTACGACGGTTATGCGTCCGAAAGCGGGGACGTGGTTGGCGATTTCGAGGCCACCACTGGCGCTCTGGTGTCTATACGCGGGGGGTCATGGTGGGATATTAGCACAGATGTTCGCTGCGACTCGCGCGACAGGTTCCTCGTCAGCGACAGGGAATTCCACCTGGGGTTCCGGCTGTTCCTCCCCTCGCACTCAGAACATTAGTTCTGGTTCCTGAGTTCTGAAATCCTGAATCCTCCTGCGCCGAAGGCGCACAAAAATTTTTTTGGGAGGGGCGGGGTCTTTCAAGGGTAGGGTATCTGCATGGCGCTCTCATTTACCCTGGAAACCCTCACCCCAAACCCCTCTCCCAGAGGGAGAGGGGCTTCCGATCCGATATGCGCGAACGTAAGCACCGGCCCAATAAGGGCCGGCCCAAAAGGATACGAGAGCATCGGTATCGGAATGGTGTGGTATCCTCAGCAGGAGTTCCACATCTTTCTGCGGATAAGGAGAAAGGCTACCGATGCCCAAATATCAGAGCGAATCTGCGCTGGTTGATCAAGCGCCCATCCTGGTGTCCGCTGTCCGACCTGAGCAGCGGCTATGTGATTGGCGCGACGCCCTTTGCTACCCGCACCAGTCGCCTGCACGGGGTCGAGTTTGACACCGTGCTGTTTGACGAAGCCAGTCAAATCACCCTGCCGCTGGCGATTATGGGCATGCTCACCGCCCGCCGCGCCATCTTCTTTGGCGACCACGAGCAACTCCCGCCCGTGCTCACCACGCGCATGGGCAGCGCCGCGCTGCGCGAGTCGGTCTTTGCCCACCTCTCCGGCCACAGCTTCGACACGATGTTGACAGAGACCTACCGCCTGAATGCGGCGCTCGTTGCGTGGCCCTCCGCGACCTTCTACGGCGGGGCGCTGCGGCCCGCGAACGAGGCGGTGGCGGCGCGGTGCATGGTCTACGACCCGCCCCCCGCCCACCTGGAAACGCTGCTTGACCCCGCCGAGCCGCTCGTGTTTGTGGACTTGCGGCACCGCAACACCACCACGCGCAGCCGCACCGAGGCTATCCTGGTCGCTGACCTGGTGGCGGCGCTGCTGACCAGCGGTGTCCCGCCCGACGAGATTGGCGTCGTGGTGCCCTACCGAGCGCAGCGCCGCGAAATTCGCTCCCAACTGGGGGTGGCGGTGCCCGATGCGGCGTCGCGGCAGTCGTAGCGATGCGCTATAACGTGTATGTCGTCACGGCGGCGCAGTTTGTCGCCGATTTCTACGCCTCGCTGGCCAGCGGCGCGACCGTCGGGCAGGCCGTGTCGCACGGGCGGCGGCAACTCTACGCCGCACCG
>DAOTUF010000177.1:0-5901 GCA_034437495.1 Chloroflexaceae bacterium
AGAACGCTGGCGATGGGATGATCTACGCGGCAGAACGGGCTTTGCAGGAGGGGGGAGAGCGCATCGACCCGACCAGCCGGGGCAACGTCGAGCAGCATATCGCCCATTTGCGGACGGCTCTGGAGGGTCCTGACCCTGCTCTGATGCGGGCGCGAACGGCTGAGCTGTCGGTCGCCCTGCAAGAGGTATACCGACTGCTCCGCTCCAACGGAACGGGCCGGAGTGAGCCGCCTGCGCCAGAGGCAGAGAACGAAACCGAACAAACGAAAGAAGAGTAATAACGGTTGTTGATTGTTCTGATGGCTTGTGAAGGGTAAATGACATATGGCAACAGAGACCAGACGTGATTATTATGAAATCCTGGGCGTATCGCGCAGCGCCACCCCGGAGGAGATCAAGAAGGCCTTTCGTCTCCTGGCCCGCCAGTACCACCCGGATGTCAATAAAGAGGCTGATGCGGCAGAGAAGTTCAAAGAAATCAATGAAGCCTACGAAGTGCTCTCCGACAGCAAAAAGCGAGCTATCTATGACCGCTATGGGCATAATATCCCCGGGGGTGGGGGCGTCGGGTTCGACCCCTTCGACTTCGGTGGGGGCGATGCCTTCAGCACCATCTTCGAAACGTTCTTCGGTGGGGGAGTAGGAGGAATGGGGGGCGGCTTTGGCGGAGGACGCGGCCCGCGTGGCCCGCAGGTCGGGGCCGACCTGCGCTACCATCTGGGACTCACCTTCGAGGAGGCTATCTTTGGCTGCGAAACGGAAATCGAATTTCACCGCCTTGATGCGTGCCCTTCGTGTAAAGGGAGCGGAGCCGAGGAGGGCACCGAGCCAGTCCGATGCTCGCGGTGCAACGGCACCGGTGAGATGCGGCAGCGCTCTCCCTTCTTCAATATGGTGACGGTGACGCCGTGCGACCAGTGCCGGGGCACCGGCTTCGTTATCCCGACGCCGTGCCGCACCTGTGGTGGCGAAGGCCGGGTGCGCCAGCTTCGGAAGCTGAAGGTGCGGGTACCGGCTGGCGTGGATGGCAACTCGCAAATCCGTATCAGCGGGGAGGGCGAGGCAGGCCCCTACGGTGGCCCCCCTGGAAACCTCTACGTGGCACTGGAGGTGCAGCCACACCCGCTCTTCGTGCGGGATGGCAATGATATCATGCTGGAACTGCCCATCAACGTGGCGCAGGCTGCGCTCGGGGACGAACTGGTGATACCGACGGTCGATGGAAGCGAACCCTTCAAGCTGCCCCCGGGCACCCAGGCCGGGCAGACCTTCCGCCTGCGAGGAAAGGGCGTGCCCTTCCTGCGCCAGAACGGGCGCGGCGACCAGGTGGTCATTGCGCGGGTTATCATCCCGAAAAAGCTGACCGAAAAGCAGCGGAAGCTCTTTCAGGAGCTTGACGGCCTGCTGGAAAAACATCGACCGGAAGATGGCAATGGTCGGGAAGAAGGTTTCTGGGGGAGGCTCAAGGATACACTTGGTATCTAGTGAATGGCTCTATGGAAGAAATGCCGTCCAGGAAAGCTTGCGAGCCGGGCGGCGCACGTTCCACCGGCTGATGGTCTCATCCGGAGCGAGAGAGGTCGGAAACCTCTCCTCCATTCTGGCGCTGGCCGGCCAGCGCGGAGTGGCGGTTGAGCGGGTGCGCCCGCACGCGCTGGATGAACGGCTGCGAGGTATCAAGCACCAGGGGGTTGCGCTTGAAGCAGCCTCCTACCCCTACACCGACCTGGAAACCTGCCTGGAGGGTGCCGCCCACCGCTCCGAACCTCCGCTGCTGCTGCTGCTGGACCATGTGCAGGACCCGCAGAATGTGGGGACGCTGCTGCGGACAGCCGAGACGGTGGGGGTGCATGGGGTCATTCTGCCGCACCGACGGGCCGTCGCGGTTACGCCCGCGGTGGTCAATGCGAGCAGCGGAGCCACCGAACACCTCGCCATTGCGCTGGTGGGAAACCTGGCCCAGACGATGCGAACGCTCCAGGAGCAGGGAGTGTGGGTCGTCGGGGTCGAACAGGACGAACGCGCCCGACGCTTCGACCAGGCCGACCTGACGATGCCGCTGGCGCTGGTCGTGGGGGCCGAGGGGAGCGGCCTGGCCCGCCTGACGCGCGAGCGGTGTGATTTTCTCGTGGCGCTCCCCATGCGCGGGCAAATTGCTTCGCTCAATGTTGCCGTGGCGGGGAGCATTGTGCTCTATGCCGCCTGGCAGCAGCGCGATACCAACCAGGCCGGTCACGCTGGTCACGCTGGTCATTCTCATCACGCTGGTCATTCTCATCACGCTGGTCATTCTCGTCACTCTGGAAAGGGAACCCATTCATGAAAAAACTGACGTTTGTGCTCGTGGTGCTGCTCATCGGGGCCGCCCTATGGATTATAGATCTCCGTCGTCGGCTCCATTCCTCCCAGATGCGCGGCGATATGTACCGCGATATTTCGGCGCGGCTTGACCGCCGCCTGGTTGAGCAGACCGAACCATCCGAGCACCCATAGTCAATCGTAACGGGATGTGATGGCTCGTTGGTCCGAGGATGGTCACGGCGATGCGGTGTGTTCTGCGGTCATTGTTCCTCCGACCGTAGTGCTGCTCCCGAAGCTGCACATTCGTCCTGCTGTGCTCAGCGACATTCAGGCCATTCTGGTGGTTCACCGCGAAGCCTTCGATGACAAATTCGGCTATGCTTTTGGGAGCAAGCGGATTGCCAAAGGGTCCGAAGCACTGGCGGCGGCGTGGCGGCGTCAGGGTACTTCATCCCTGCGGGGCATGTTCGTCGCGGAGTGGGGCGGAAGCATCATCGGAACAACGATGCTGCGAACCTGGGATATGGCCGGGGGGCACTCCGCCGGGGCGACCGAGCAGGCGTTTCACCAGGTGCTTGGCCTGTGGGGGGCAGCGCGGTCTATGTTTGCGCTGTCGCTCCTGAACCATCGCATCAACCCGAATGAAGGCTTCATTACGGATGTGGCAGTGCTGACTTCGTTCCGTCGGCGCGGGGTTGCGCGGATGCTTCTGGGCTATGCCGAGGAAAAGGCGCAATCCCTGCGCAAGGACTATCTGGGTCTCTATGTGAGCAGCAAGAACCGGGGGGCCCGCTTGCTCTACGAACGCCTGGGGTTTCGTCAGGTGCGGGTGCGCCGCTCGTGGCTGATGCGCCTTGTCTTCCGACAGCGCGACTGGATCTACATGCGCAAGGAGTTGAGGCGAAGCCCCTCCCCCCGGACATAGATTTCAAGATTTCAAGATTTCAGGATGCTCTATGGAATGGAAAGGAGGACGACCATGCCCCGCTACATCGACCCGACCACTGATTTTGGCTTCAAGCGGTTGTTCGGACGGGAGGAGAGCAAAGAGGTGCTGAAGGGCTTTCTGTTCGATATCCTCGCTCTGCCCCACCCCATTGCCGACCTGACCTACCTCAGCGCCGAGCAACTCCCGGCCTCGCCCGTCGAGCGCGTCGGTATCTACGACATCTACTGCACGGATACATCAGGCAATCGCTTCATTGTCGAGATGCAGCGCAGTTCCTTCCGCTACTTCAAAGAGCGGACCCTGTTCTATGCCACCTTCCCCATCATCCAGCAGATACGGAAGGGGGCAACCTATGACTTCCAGCTGCTCCCGGTCTACTGTATCAGCGTGCTGCGCTACCAGATGGACGAGGAGCCGCGGTGGATGCGCCGTATCCAGTTGGCCAATGTGGAGACGGGAGCCGTGTTCTACGAGGGGCTGACGTTTGTGTTTCTCGAGCTACCGAAGTTCACCCTGCCGCTCCAGGCGGTCACGACGCCCACAGAAAAGTGGCTCTACCTACTCAAACACCTGTCCGACCTGGAGGCGGTGCCGCCTCCTCTCACGACCAACCCCTTCCCACAGGCGTTCCAGATGGCGGAACTGGCGGCAATGACGCCAAAGGAGCGCGAGGTGTATGACGAGACGCTCAAGCGCCTTTCAGACGAGAAGCTTATCCTGGAGAGCCATTTTGCGAAGGGGCGCGAGGAAGGGCGCGAAGAGGGACGCAAGGAAGGGCAGCAAAAGGGTGAGTGCAAGGGCTTGCTGGAAGGTATCGAACTGGCGCTCGAACTCAAGTTTGGGGACGAAGGACGATCACTCCTGACGGATATTCACACGATACAGGATCCTACCCGACTGCGAACCATCTCCCAGGTCCTACGGGCCGCTCATTCCTTGGAGGAAGTCCACCGTGCGGTGCGAGAAGAAGGGTAGGGAAAGAGGAAAAATGAAACAGATACGGAAGGTGGCGGGGAGGGTGGGATTCGAACCCACGAGGGCTGTAACACCCTAGCGGTTTAGCAAACCGCCGCACTAGGCCACTATGCGACCTCCCCGTGCGGAAACTTTGCGCTGTGCTGTATCGTTCGGTTGGAAGGAACGGAGTTTGCTGGCGGAGGAGGTGGGATTCGAACCCACGAAGGGAATTTCACCCTTAACGGTTTTCAAGACCGCCGCATTCAACCGCTCTGCCACCCCTCCAACGTCTCTCCCGAACCCCGGCAGGAACCAGCCCTGCCGGGGTGGGAAAGAACCCTGTTCAAGCACTCCAAAACTGGCAGGCGGGACAGGACTTGAACCCGCAACCTGCGGGTAGGGTAGGTGATTGGAATGGTTCAACCCATTCCCTCTGCCTCCCTCCGAACCGTGCGTGCGACTTTCACCGCACACGGCTCTCCAGCAGTTCGGCCCTCAATTATCAAGAGACTTCCCTGCCTGTTCCCCTTCGCCTTGTAGACGGCTTTCCCGTCCTCTGACTACTACGAGAACTCCGTGACCATACCCTGTGCTCCTGCACAAAGGCCCAGGCCATCCCGTCTTCCGTCAGTATGATACGTTTCGAGTGTCCCGTAGGTACCTCGTTCGTCTCGTGCCACACCCACTGTACGAGTGGATGCCCCATGGTGACATGGAGGTTGCCCATATCCCAAAACCCCGATACAGGCCTATCACCACACCGGATATATGCTGGTAGATAGCCGGTGGGGGGGTGTCCGGTTTCCCCTGGGCGAGACTAAGGTTCAAGCAATTCAGCCTTTACCATAGGACACGAGTCTTGCGGTCTGCGTTCACTCTACCTGCGAACCTCAACCGCTTTTCCAGCATGCTGTGTTCAGGTTTCCCCTTTCGGTTCCACCCTGGCTGGACGACTCAGGAACGACCCTCCAGGTTCCTCCCCACTGCGTGGGGGATACCATACTGCGTGAAACGGCGCACTTTTGGAGACCGCTGCTCTACCGATTGAGCTACCCGCCTCCAGGTAACACCGTTATGATACCACAGAGTGCGGGGCTTTGCAACCCCCGGTTGGCCCGTTACAGCGAAGCCACAAACTGCTCATACGCGGCAGCGTCCATCAATTCTCCCTCTTCGCCCGACACTTTCAGACGAATCATCCAGCCTTCGCCGAAGGGGTCTTTGTTCACCGTCTCCTGGTTGGTTTCGAGGGCGGTGTTGATGGCAACGACTTCGCCGCCCACGGGGGTGTAGAGGTCCGAAGAAGCCTTGACCGACTCAATCACCCCAAAAACCTCCCCCACCCCAAACGTATCCCCTACCTGTGGCATTTCCACATAGACCACGTCGCCCAGAGAGTCCTGCGCATAGTCGGTGATACCGATGACTGCTTCGTCCCCTTCCATCCGAACCCACTCGTGGGTTTTCAGATACCGCAATTCCGATGGTGTTTGAAAGCTCATACTTCATAACCTGCTACTTTCTAGGTGTTCAAATGTACTCAAAAGTACGCTATATACACTTCCGAAATTCCTGCTTCATCCTGCACAGCGTTCTTGAGCGAACGTCTTACACGCAGTCCACAGGCGCGTTTTACGTCCCGACGTAGCCACTGCCGGGGACGGTCAGTTTTTAGGCACCAACAAGCCTCATTC
>DAOTUF010000178.1:0-2306 GCA_034437495.1 Chloroflexaceae bacterium
CTATATGACCCTGGTGAACACGGGCGACGTGCCTGACGCGCTCATCAGCGCCTCGACCGACGCCGCGGAGACCGTTGAACTGCACACGGTGGTCAACGAGGAAGGCATTATGAAGATGCGCCCGGTGCAGCAGATAGCAATCCCCGCCAGCGGCGAACAGGAGCTTCGACCGGGTGGGTTTCACGTGATGCTGCTTGGCCTCACGCGGGACCTGCACGAGGGCGACACCGTGACCCTCACGCTGACGATGGAACGGGCCGGGCCAGTGACCTTTGCGGCTCCGATACGGATGATGGACCCCCAGGCCATCCAGGGGGAACCGGCGGAGGAACAGGCCGCCGCTACCACCACCGATGGGGCAATCATTGTGCGGGGACCCTGGGTGCGAGCAGCTATGGCGACGCCGATGGAGCCGATGGAGTCGATGGAGCCGATGGAGCCGATGGAGCCGATGGAACCAATGGAACCGGGGACCGACCGTTGAGCCAGTATTTTACCTCCCTCTTTGCCCCCGGTGTTGCCCACTGCGCTGGAGCATCCGTCGTGGAGGCAACCGACCTGACGGTTGCCTACGGGGGCAAAGCCGCGCTCGAAAACCTTTCCTTCCACGTGGTTCAGGGCGAACGCATGGCCGTGGTGGGTCCGAACGGGGCCGGCAAGAGCACCCTGCTCAAGGTGATAGCGGGGCTTGTGCCGTGTTCGTCGGGGAGGGTGGCGGTCTACGGGCACGCACCGGGGGGGCACATCTGCATTTCCTATGTGCCGCAGCGCAGCGGGGTAGACTGGAGCTTCCCCGCCAGCGTCTTTGACGTGGTGATAATGGGGCGGACGCGCAAGATCGGGCTGTTTCGCTGGCCGGGGCGCAAAGACCGCGAACATGTGCGTCAGTGCCTCGAACTGGTGGGGATGGCTGACCTGGCCGGTCGGCAAATTGGCGAACTCTCCGGCGGGCAACAGCAGCGCGTCTTCATTGCCCGGGCATTGGCCCAGGAAGCACAGCTAGTGCTCATGGACGAACCGCTGACGGGGCTGGACATCCCGACACAGGAAGACCTGTTTCGCATCCTGGACGAACTGCGCCACCACCACGTCACGGTCATGCTTTCGACCCACGACCTGAACCAGGCCGCCGGGCGGTTTGACCGGGTGATGCTGCTCAACCGCCGCCTGCTCAGCCTGGGTCCGGCCCACGAAGTCCTGTCCCTGGAAAACCTTGCTTCGGCGTATGGGAGCCATATGCGGCTCCTGGTTCCCGTCAACGGCATGGCTCCTGCTCCGCCTCTGTCCTCCTCTCCTCACGCTGCTCCCTCCCCCCCCACGAGGTCCGAACCATGAACCTGGTGCAACTTCTCTCCGAACCCCTTCACTATGCCTTCATGGTGCGGGGATTGATGGCGGCGGCCATGGTGGGGGTAGTGTGTGCCGTGGTAGGAAGCTACGTGATGCTGCGGGGCATGGCTTTCTTTGGCGATGCCCTGGCCCACGCCATCCTGCCCGGCGTGGCGGCGGGCTACCTGGTGAGTGGGGGAGCGCGGGGGGTGGTCTTCTGGTGGGCGCTCGGCACGGCTATTGTTGCGGCTCTCGTCATCGGGGCGGTGAGCAGGGGCGCACAGGTCAAAGAGGACACCGCCATCAGCATTGTCTTTGCCGCCATGTTTGCCCTGGGCATCGGGATGATATCCACCATGCGCGACTACGCGGTGGACCTGGCGCACTTCCTCTTTGGCAACGTGCTTGGCGTGACCAGCGGCGACCTCTGGCGCATGGCGCTCCTGGGCACGCTGGTGGTGCTGGTGACGCTCGCGCTCTACAAGGAGTTTCTGGTGCTCTCCTTCGACCCGGTGCTGGCAGCGACCCTGCGCCTGCCCGTCACGCTGCTCAACTACGTGCTGCTTGCCCTGATAGCCATCACCATTGTGGTCTCGCTGCAAACGGTGGGCATTGCGCTCACGCTGGCGATGCTAATCACCCCTGCGGCCACGGCCTCGCTGCTGACGCGGCGGCTGCCCGTGATGATGCTCCTGGGGGCGGCGGTCGGGGCGCTCTCGGGGGTGGTTGGCCTCTATCTGTCCTACTACCTCAATGTGGCCTCCGGGCCGTCCATCGTGCTGGTCTGCACGGGAAGCTTTGTGGTGGCGCTGCTGGTGGCTCCGCGGCGCGGGTGGGTGTGGAAGCAGGTCATACACCGCACTGACTGAAGTCAGGCGGCTTGCACGCTCCGGCGAACAGGCCGAGGTATGACCAGACCTGGCCTTTCGAGGCTCCGTTCAGCCGGTCACGATACCCTGGGGTGCGCGAGCCAGCCC
>DAOTUF010000179.1:0-13791 GCA_034437495.1 Chloroflexaceae bacterium
GGGGAGGGGGAGGGACACCGCAAGACCCGCCGCGTCGGTCGTATCGAGCAGCACCGGGGCTTTTTCTTCGTCTTCCTGGTCGCGGTAGCGCTGGACATAGAGCACCATGCCAAGCTGTGCTGCCAACGCCTGGAGGAAGGGGCGGGGAGGGGTGAGCGCTTCGGGGGAAGACCCTTGACGGTTCAGTATCAGAGCGCCGACCTCTTCAGGGCCGGCCCGCAGAGAGAGCCGCAGCACGGGAGCACTGTGGTTGTCTTCCCGGAGAGGCGGAGATGGAGCTAGAGATGGCTGACCGACTTCGGGGGGGGTGCTACCATCGATACCATCCAGTTCGCCCCACTCTGCCTGCGCCACGGGGTGCCCATCTTTGATAGCCACCAGCAAGCCCCCCGGGAAGGCCAGGTAGCGTTGAAGGACCGCAGCCAGGCGGTGCAGGAGGGTGGGGGTGGTGCGAGTTGCTGCGTCGTCCTGACCGCAGAGGGCAATCTGACCAAGCAGGTCCCAGTTGCAGGTTCGGGCCGATGTTACGGTGGTATCATCCATCCAGGGAACTTCCTTCATATCGCATCTGGTGTGGGTTCGTACCCGGTTCACTGGCATATCACCAGATGGCCTGTGGTGACGTGATGAGCAATGGGTTCGGGCCAGAAGGGCTTATTGTTGTATAAACGTTGCTCTGGAAAAAAATAACCCGCCCCGGGGTGCGTGTTCCCGTCCTACCTATCCTAATCCTACCTCTACGGTCTCTGTCCCTGGTTCCCTTCCCGGTGCGACCAAATCGAAGGCCCGCTGCTTGACCTTTGCTTCGTCTCCGCGTGCGCCAGGCTGCACGTCGTCATCCATCCCTCGGAAGACCTCCAGGGAGGCTTGTTCCAGAGCAGGTTGGTAGTCTTCGTCGAGAACCGCACCTGCCCTACTGAACCCGTCCGTAGGAGACGGAACTTTTCTGGTTCTTTTCGCGGGAGAGGCTGGCCGCCCGCTGGCGGGTCTCCTCCGCCGTTTCGTTCAGTTCGCGGATATCGTAGAATGGCCCGTCTTCGCTGGTCAGCACCCCGATAGAGAGCGACATGAGCGGGAACCGACGGACGACCCCCTGGTCGTCTACGACCTCGATAAAGCCTTGTTTGCGGTGGCTGTAGTTGTAGTGCAGGCCAATCTCTTCATCGAAGCGGGTTATCAGTCGTTCGCACACTGGCCGTATCACGTCGGGCGTGGAGGTGATGACGAAGTCTGGCCCGACGACCATGTGCCCGACGAAGTCCTCCACGCGCCCCAGTTCGTTGACCGTTTCGCTCAGCAGGATAGCGGCAAATTTGAGCACATCTTCCCCGACTACGGCCCCGTATGCCTGGGTGAACATTTCAAATCCGTTGAGGTGGACCATCGCGAGCGCCCATCCATCGGTTGAGAGCAGGCTGCGCAGGTGCTCCCCGATGATGTCCGCCGTGGGCAGATTGGTCACGGGGTGCAGCTGGTTTTTTCGGCGGGCCTCCGCAAGCTGGTTCTTGACAATGGTATGCACTTCTTCGATATCGAAGGGCTTGACAATATAATACTGGGCTTGAACTTCCCCCAGACCGCGGAGCCGGTCTTGCCGCTCCCCCCGAGCCGTCAGGAAGATAATCGGAATGTGGCGGGTGCGCGGACTTGCCCGCAGGGACTTGCCAATATCATACCCCTCCATATCGGGCAGGTTCACGTCCAGCAGCGCCAGGTTGGGTGGCGTCTTGCGGCAAATATCCAGCGCATCCCGCCCGCGCATCGCCGTTGACACCTCATAGCCCTGCGAGACGAAGTAAATCTTGAGCAGGCTTGAGATGTCGGGCGCATCTTCGACAACCAGTATCCTCTCCTTACCCACAATTCAACCTCCTGATAAAGCCCCCGTGTTCCTGAGTGGCTAGTGATATAGATTCATTGGTTGAGACAGGTGTCTGGTCGGATGCTGCTCAACCAGGGCGGTTCCATCGTTTGCGTGGTTATTTTCGTGCCCATGACCGTGGTACGAATAGTAGTCCGGGTAATCGGCGGTGATTTCATCATGAGGCACCGTATCCGGGTAACTGACCGAGCTTTCGGGTTCATAGATATTGGGCCAGCGGTAGAATAGGCGGCGTGGTTCGCCGGTTTCTTCATCGATATCTTCCGGGCTTCCGCCGGGGATGTTCGCGCGGACCAGCCCCTCGCGGTCGTGGTAGGCGAGCGTGACATTCGAGCCAATCATCCGTCCGGGGTAGACAACAAAGCCGCTCCCGATTTTGCAGTTGTGCCCGACCGCCGAGCCGAGCACGGGCAGACCCGTGGAAACGAGCTTGCCATTGTGATAGGTTCGGATAGACTGCTTTTCCTCTTTGTCCGACAGGTTGAAGTCCGTGAAGACGTTATTGGCTCCGATGAAGGTGTTGCGCCCGATGACGCCAAGCTGAACACAGGTATTCTGAGCCAGCATCCCGTTTTCCATTATCGAACTCATAAAGAGCGCCGAGTTGAACGCGAGAAAGGAGCGGTCGCTCACGACGCTGAGCATCACCTGAGACCCCTGCATGATATTGACATTATTTCCAATGATGCTGTTCGCAATGACCGTGCCGGGGCCGATGTACACATTGTCTCCGATGGTGGTGGGGCCGTGGATAACGGCCGACGGGTCAATGGAGCAGTTTTTGCCGACTTTGACGAGGCTGCGGCTGGAGAGGAAGTGGTTTCGCCAGGGGGCTTCAAAGGGGTTGAGCCGCTCCCAGAAAGACCCGAGCGCCAGCTTGAGCTTTTTGCCAAACAGCCGCCACTCTTCTGCCTTCCACTTCGAAAAGCGGCGCAGGCTACAGCGGTCCATCTCATGCTCGGCGCGGCTGGCCTCGCTGAAGGTCCCCATCACAATGTTGGCCAGAAAGATATGCACCCAGTTTTCGATGGAGAGGAACGACCGCAGTGGGATTTGATACACCAGGTCGCCCTGTCTGGCCATATAGCGGGGGACGCTGTAGTAGCCCATCTCGCGGGCTTCGGTGTCAATGATGAGGGGAGCCGGCGGGCTGACAGGCCCGGGCGGGTAGTAGTACATATCCGCCACATAGCAGTCGGTCAGGGGCGGTTCGGGCTGCCCGGCCCGGCGGGGCACGGGCGATTCGTACGGACGAATGCCGCTCTGAAGCCCGAGCGCATGGGCCGTGATGGCCCGGTCGCGGTTGGTAAAGGCTATCTGGCAGGCTTTGCCACTGGCTCTCGCTCTGGAAAGAAAGGTATCCACCAGTAATTGATTAAAAAACAAGTTGTCTTTGTATACGAACAATTCTTCATCGCTCTGGTCGGGGATTTCGTTCAGCGAAGCAATTTCCTGACCCCCTTTGCAGTACCGGTTTAGCAAGTCGCGCTGAAGCAACCAGAGCGGCTTATTGAGAATACGCAATTCTCGTGCTGGCTCACCAAAAGGGGGGATAGGCGTTTTTTCTTGAATTATCATGCGCTTCATCGAACAGCCTCTTTCTTCCTGGTAGTCGCGTTCATCCTGAGCGTTTTTCGAGGGATCAGGGCTACCTCTGGTAATGATTTTGTCCTGTTCTCCCCTAAAACTCGCTTCTCCTTTCATAAACGCGGCTCACGATATGATTAGGATACCCATTATCCACTGGTTTTCGGTAACGTCCTGGCTGTCCTTACTATAGACGATAGCGCTTATCTGCAACAAGGGGATCAGATTACGTTCAGATTACACGCCCTCCGTTGCTGCCGTTCGCCCGGGCCTGAGCCGGACCAGGCAATGGATCTTCTATGGGGCTGCCACTGACGATTGACGATATTCGCCCTTCCAGTTTCCTTCCCCTTTCTTATTCCTTCCTTGCGCTCCTCCGTGATAATAAAATTGTACCCGATGGTGGGGAGTGAGTCAACGGGGTGGGGGGGGAACTGCTGCTCCCTTCCCGCCTCGCGTTCACGGTCTGTTCCAGTGCGCCAGGAGGGTCGAGAGGGCGGTAATGGCTGCCTGGTCAATGGGCGTGCGGAGTGGTTCGACCGCGCTCCGGAGGCGTGTTAGTTGAGTAGGTGTGGGGGATTCCGTTATCATGGCCAGCAGCGCTCGCAGCATGTTGGTGTAGGGTTGAGCAAAGTCGGTGGGGTGGAGCAGGGTCGTGCTGATCGTTTCGAGTTCCGTTTCCATCTGGGTGCGGGCGTTGTCCCACGCTATCAGGGTGGGCATATCGTGCATCACCGTGAGGATACGGAGACACCGGTCAACGGCGGCAGTGCGTGTTTGTTCTTCTGGCGAGGGGAGCGAGGGGGGTGAGGGGGACGAGGTGGCGGAAGCATCCGGTTGGCCCTGGTGCTCCTGGTCGGTCGTGGAGGATGGCAGCGCCGGCGGGGGTACACCAGGAGCGGGAGCAGCCTGGTGGTGCTCCACCATCTGGATGAGCGCGTCCACGCCGTTCTGGAGCATGGTTTCTATCTCTCGGGCATAGCTTACCCACGCACTCACCTGCATGCGGTAGGGGTCGGGGATGTCGCGTGGCTGACCGGCCAACCTCCCCATGGTGGTGATACGGTCCATGAGGGCCGGGTACTGGGACCGGAGGGCGTGAAACACGCTCGTATCGATGGCCAGCAGCACGGTCGCCTGTTCAACCATCTCCAGCGTGATGGTCCGGGCGCGGTGGGTTGAGATATCGAGGTCGAAGTCGTCCATGGCGTAGCAGGCTTCCGGTTCGGGGGGGTCGTCATCATAGCCAATGACACCAGCGGTCTCAACAGTCCACACCAGCTCTCGGTCTTGCAGGATGCGGCCCAGGAAGGCCGCCGCGATAGGAGAGCGTCCGGTGTTGGCTCCGCCTACGATGAGAATATGTGGTCGTATCGGGTGGTCGGGGTGTGACATAGGGTTTCGTTTCCTGTTGGTTCTGCCCAAGTTTAGTATAGCATGATTTCGGGAGGAAGGTGCCGGAACCAGCGGGAGCGCCGGCCCCCCGGGGGCAAAGCACTGATGTTTGGCCCGGTTGACAAATGGGGCGGAATTTGGTACGGTATGCAGTAAAATGGTAATGACACGATTTGGAAGCTTGAATAATGTATGAGAGGAGGCTTTCCAATGACGTATACCTTGTATGAACAGCCAGTCGGGGCCTTCCTCGATGCGCTGGCATCGAGCGAACCGACCCCCGGGGGCGGGAGCGTGGCCGGTTTGAGCGGGGCAATGGCCGCCGGTTTGCTCAGTATGGTGTGTTCCATCACGCTGAAGAAGAAGAACCAGGACCCGGAGGGGGAAACTCTCCGGGAGATTCATACCCGGGCTGAGGCACTGCGCCAGAGCCTTCAGCAACTCACCCAGGACGACATCGAGGTGTTCGACCGTCTGTCGGCAGCCTACAAGCTCCCCCGCACCACCGACGCGGACGCAGCCAGTCGCAAATCTGCCATCCAGACGGTCACGCGGCAGGCCACGGAGGTGCCGTTGCAGACGGCCCACCAGACAGTGGCCCTGCTCCCTCTCTGTCGGGAACTGGTCCACCGGTGCGGGCGCTTGCTGGTGAGCGATGTCGGGGTGGCGGCGTTTCTCATCCGTTCGACGGTCCACACAGCCCTCCTGAATGTTGAGATTAACCTGACCAGCCTGGAGGATGCCATATTTGTGCGTCAGGTCCGGGCGCAGATGGGCGACCTGACGGCTGGCCTGGACGAAGAGGTGGAGAAGGTTGCCGAGATTGTGCGCAATCGGATGAATAGCTAGAGAAGAGCTGAAGCGTAAGGAGGGGGAGTTATGACCGCGACAATCCTTGATGGGCGGGCCGTGAGCAAAGAGGTGCAGGCAGAGGTGCAGGCGGAGGTGCAGGCGTTTGCCGCGCAGTATGGAGCCTCCCCCTGCCTGGCCGTGGTGCAGGTACAGGGCGACGAAGCTTCGGAACGGTACGCCCGCACCATCCAGAAACGCTGTGATACCGTGGGGATGGCGTTTCGCCTCGAACAACTACCGCCGAACACCTCGCAAGAGGCCCTGAATACCACGATTGGCACCTTGAGCGCCGATGGCGGCGTCCATGGGATTCTCCTTCAGATGCCGCTTCCGGCGGCCCTTTCCGCCGACGAAGCGGTGCGGCACCTGGACGATGCCAAAGATGTTGATGGGATCCACCCGGTCAATGCGGGTCTGCTGGCTCACGGGCGGCCCGCGCTGGTGCCCGGCACCCCCGCCGGAGGTATGGAGTTGCTCCAGCGCTATGACATCCCGCTGGCAGGGAAGTATGCCGCCGTGGTCGGACGCAGCGCGATTGTCGGTCGCCCGATGGCGGCGCTGCTGGTGCAGGCCCACGCCACTGTGACCATCTGTCACTCGAAGACGCCCGACCTGGGCCGGGTGCTGCAGTCGTGCGATATCGTAGCGGTAGCGGTTGGTCGCGCAGGGATGGTCACGGGCGACATGATTGCACCGGGCGCGGTGGTCGTGGACTTTGGTATCAACGTCCTGGAGGATGGGAGCATGGTAGGCGATGTGGACGCGGCCAGTGTCGGCGAGGTGGCGGGAGCGCTCACGCCCGTGCCCGGCGGAACCGGCCCCATGACCAACGTGATGCTGCTGCGGAATGTGCTGATTGCTGCTCAGCGGCAGGCACAGGCCCGTTCCTGACCAGGAGAGCGAAGGGGGCCCCTGAACCATGACCACCATGATGCGCAAGGTGCTGGTGCTTGGGAGCGACGGGCGGGCCCACGCGCTGGTCTGGAAGCTGTTTAACAGTGCGCAGGTAGGGGAGATGGTGTGTGCGCCTGGCAACGGGGGGATCCAGCAGATTGCCCCCCGGGTGGACCTGGATCTGCACAACGCGGTTGAAGTTGCTCGCTGGTCGTTTGAAGAGCAGGTTGACCTGATTGTCCCCGCCGCCGAGGAACCCCTCCAGGCCGGATTGACCGACGAGGCCGTGCCCTACCACCTGGACGTGGTTGGCCCCCCCCGCGACGCTGCCCGCCTGGGGTTGAGCCGCTGTTTTGCCAAGGAATTTTTGCTGCGGCACGGGTTGCCCACGGCGAATGGACGGGTGTTCACGAACCTGGCCACGGCAGAGCGCTATCTAGCGGCACAACCTCTGCCCGTGGTGCTGAAAGCAGACCATCGCGCCGATGGCAGCGGGGTCTACCAGGACCGCTATGCAGCGTTGAAGGCGTTGAAAGAGTTCTTTACGGCTCGCCCACCCGAGAGCGCCGACAGCGGCAGAACCAGCACCAGCGGCGGGGTGGTGATTGAATCGTTCCTCTCGGGAAGCTGCGTTTCCATTTCCGCGCTCACCGACGGCAGCACAGTCGTTCCCTTCCTGCCCACGCGGGTCTACCACCGGCTGAACGAGGGCGACAACGGCCCCATCGCGCCAGGGATGGGAGCGCACACCGGTACGTCGACCTATGCACGAAAACTGACGGACTATGTTCAGCACCACCTGTTTGGTCCCCTGCTGGCCGCGCTGAACCGCGACAACCTGCCCTACCGCGGTATCCTGGGGGTAGATTGTATTATCACCGACCGGGGGCCGCGTATTCACGCCCTGCGCTGCGCGATGCGGGATATGGAGGCCCAGGTCGTGCTTCCGCGCCTGGAGGACGATTTGATGGCCCTGTTTCAAGCAGCGATGACCGGGCGGTTGGCACAGGTGCCTCCCCTGACCTGGCGCGATGAGGCGAGTGTGGGGATTGCGCTGGTCGCGCAGGGGTATCCGCACCATTTCCCGACGGGCAACCCTATCCGCGGCATAGACGAAGTGGACGAAGGCATCCTCGTCTTTCATGATGCGACGTACAGCGCGGTCGGGCTGCGCTATGAATCGAGCAGCAGCCGCGGCTCCGGTGCCCTGGGAGCGCTGATTATGGGGGCAGGCGTCGGGAACAGTGCGGTTCAGGGGTCCACCATCACCACCTCCGGCGGGCACGTGCTGACGGTCGTGGCACTGGCGGCGACCCTCAATGGGGCGCGGGGGCGGGCCATTGTAAATGCGGAGCGGATTACGTTCTCGGGGCGGTTTTTTCGCGGCGATATCGGGCAGCGAGAATTTAGCTGATGAACGAGCCGTTTTGCCCACGCTCCGGTCATCTGCTATAATGGCCCCGAGTTTTTTTCAATCATCAAGACAGCAAGACATGGGGATGCAACCACCACGTTCCCTGATGAACGTCCTTCGCCATTTCACATTTGACCACCTGTGGGTGGTGACGGTGCTGGCGCTTATCTGGTGGTTCATCAGTGTGATGCCACTGCCTCCCAATGACCTCTGGTGGCACATGGCCGCGGGACGGGCGATGGTGGAAGAGGGAGAGTGGATACAGACCAATCGATGGGCCTATACGCTCCCGCTGGATGCGCCCTATGTCTACCAGAGCTGGCTCAGCGAAGTGGTGCTCTACGGGCTGTGGCGAATGGGCGACGTGCCGATGCTGGTGCTGGCCCGGACAGTTGCCATTACCGTGAGCTACGGGTTGATAGCCTGGCATGCGTGGCGTCGCTCCGGTCAGGGGAGGGCGGCGGCACTGGGGCTGGTGCTGGCGGTGCTCATTGGCTGGAATAACTGGACCCTACGCCCCCAGACGCTAGCGCTCCTGCCCGGCATGGCGTTTGTGGTGGTACTTGGGGAATATCTCGATGGTCGGTTGTCATCGCGCTGGCTGCTGGCGCTGCCGCTGGTCATGGTCGCCTGGGTCAATGCCCACGGCTCGTTTGTGCTCGGGTGCGGGTTGCTGGCGCTGGCCTGGCTCGGGACGGTGATAGGCGCTATCCGTGGGACGGACGAGGCCGCAGCCCGGGCCCGTCAGCAGGTGGGGCCACTGCTGCTGGCGGGGGGGGGGACGCTGCTGGCATCAATGGTGAATCCGCTTGGCGTGGGCATCGTACCCTATGTCCAGATGATGTTGACGCAGTCATCGCTTCAGCAGTGGTTTGTGGAATGGTTCCCTCCCCGCAGCGACCTGGATGTGATGAATACCGGATTCTGGTTTTTTCTCCATCTGCTCGTGCTGGCCACGCTCATGTCCACCGGGCCGCGCCGTCCCTCCGCTACCGATATGCTCTGGTACTGCGCTCTGGCGTGGTTGACCTTCGGCGGAGTACGCTATGCCATGTGGTATGGACTGGTGATGCTCCCACTGCTGGCGACCTTCCTTGCTCCTTTCCTGGCGCGGCCCCGTGCGAAGGTGGTCAACCCGGCCTTTGCGCTCAGCTACGGAGTGGGCATAGGGGTGGTGGTGATAGCTGTGCTGCCGTGGTTTCAGCCTGCCCGCTACGCCGGCGTGGGGGGCAACCACCTTTTTGCATCGAGCGGACCCTATAAGATGCTGCTGAGCAACACCACCCCCGTGGCAGCCACCGACTGGCTGGAGGAGCACCCGGTGGAGGGGCGGTTCTGGGCCGATATGAGCTATACGAGCTATACCATCTGGCGGCTTCCTCAGAAGCACGTCTTTGCCGACTTGCGGGTGGAATTGTTCCCGGCATCGGTCTGGAACGATTACTTTACGATTGCTCGGGGAACCGAGCAAAGCTTGACGGTGCTTGACCAGTGGGATATCACCCACCTCATGCTTGACCGCCACTGGCAGGCATCGCTCTATCATGTGCTGCGGGAGACACCAGGGTGGTGTCTTCGCTTTCAGGAACCACGGGCAGCGGTGTTTGTGCGCTGCCCGGAGCAGACCGGAACCCAATCGAAAATACCAAAAGAGGAGTCTGGATAGATGCAAGGGAATCATCAAAGACGGGTGGTCGTGACGGGAATGGGCGCGGTATGCCCACTGGGGCTTCAGGTCCCCACGCTCTGGCAGAGTATTATGGAAGGTCGGAACGGCATCGGACCCATAACCCTGTTTGACGCCAGCCACTTCGACACCCGCTTTGCGGGCGAGGTCAAGGGGTTCGACCCCGCCAACTACATGGACAAGAAGGAGGCCCGCCGGACGGACCGGTTCATCCATCTGACCGTCGCGGCAACCCACGAGGCTCTGCGCACCTCGGAGTTGACCATAACCCCGGAGAACCACGAGGAGGTAGGGGTGTTCTTCGGGAGCGGGACCGGGGGACTTGAGACCTCAACCATCCAATCGAATGTCCTGCACACCCGCGGCCCGAGCCGCATCAGCCCCTTCACCGTGCCGTCAATGATTAGCAACATGGGCGCCGGGCAGGTGGCCATTATGACCGGGGCCCGCGGACCGAACATGTGCATCGTCACGGCGTGCGCGAGCGGGGCCCACGCCATTGGCGAGGCCGCCGAGGTCATTCGGCGGGGGTGGGCAAAGGCCATGATAGCCGGGGGGGGCGAGGCATCCATCACCCCGCTGAGCCTGGCAGCGTTCAACAGTGCGCGGGCCGTCTCGACCCGCAACGACACCCCAGAAACGGCGTCCCGACCCTTCGATGCGACCCGCGACGGCTTTGTGCTGAGCGAGGGGGCCGCCATGCTGGTTCTGGAAGACCTGGAATATGCGCTTGAGCGCGGGGCCCCCATCCTGGCCGAACTGGTCGGCTACGGCGCATCGAGCGATGCATTCCACATGACACAGCCGCCAGAGGATGGACGGGGCGCGGCGCTGGCCATGCGTATGGCGCTCAAGCACGGCGGCCTCTCCCCCGACAAGATCGACTACATCAACGCCCACGGCACCAGCACACCGGTGGGCGATTTGGCCGAGACGATGGCTATCAAGTCGGTCTTTGGGGAGCACGTCACCTCAAAGAAGCTGCCCGTCAGTTCGACCAAATCGCAGACCGGGCACCTGCTCGGTGCTGCCGGGTCGCTTGAGTGCATTATCACGATGCTGGCTATCCGCAACCAGATGCTCCCGCCCACCCTGAACCTGCACCACCCCGACCCGAAGTGCGACCTGGACTACGTCCCCCACGACCCTCGCCCGGCGCGGGTTGACACAGCCGTCTGCAACTCGTTTGGCTTCGGGGGGCACAATGCATCGCTGATATTCCGTCGGTTTGAGGGGCGCTAAGCATACGAAACCGAGGCACGGATGGAAGACAAAGCGGGTGCGGTCTCTGAAGCCTCCGAAGCGTCCGAAGCTTCTTTAGCTTCCTTTGTTGACCAGCGCCTCTTGCAGGCAGCGCTCACGCACCGCTCGTTCAAGCAGGCATACCCCGAACGCAGCGAGGGGGTGCCATCGAACGAGCGGCTCGAATTTCTGGGCGATGCGGTGTTGACCTTTCTGGCGACCGCGTGGATCTATGAACAGTTCCCCGACCTCAGTCAGGGAGCGATGAATGGTCTGCGCGTCTCGCTGGTGCGCACTACCACCCTGGCCCGCTTCGCCCGCATCCTGCACCTGGGGGACGTCGTTCGGCTCAGCCGGGCCGAGGAATCGCGGGAAGGGCGGGAGCGGGATACGCTGCTGGCCGATGTGTTTGAGGCGGTGCTCGGGGCAGTCTACCTGGACCAGGGGATCGAAGGAGCACAGACCTTTGTGCTCCCCCTTCTGGAGGATGAAACCCGGCGGGTGCAGGCAGGACAGGCAGAGACCGACTACCGTAACCTGCTCCAGCACCGGCTGCAATCGCAGTATGGCCTTGGACCGGTCTATCGAACGGTTGAGGAACGCGGCCCCCCCCATCAACAGCAGTTTACCGTCGAGGTGATGCACGATGACCAGCATCTTGGGGTGGGGACGGGGACGAGCAAACAGGCCGCCGCGCAGGAGGCAGCGCGGGTGGCGCTCGACCGGCTCGGCGATGCGTGACGGTCAGGGGCGGGCTTCTCTTCTGCCAGTAGAAAGCGATGGTCTATGCGGCGTCTGCTCATCACAGGAGGCACGGGCTATCTGGGTACCGAACTGGTGCGCCAGTCCCGTCAAGCGGGGGTGGTCGTGGCGGCGAGCTATTCGAGCCACCCACCCCCCGACGACGCCCCGGCGGAGGTTCACTGGCTCCCGCTGGACGTGAGCGATGCCGCGACCGTGGCCGAGGGGGTAGAGATGTTTGGCCCCGATGTCATCATCCATACCGCGTTTCGGCAGCACGACCCCGGCCTCTGGGAGGTGACAGCAGGCGGCACCCGCGACGTGGCCCGGGCAGCACAGGCCGTGGGTGCCCGTCTGCTCCACCTCTCCAGCGATGTCATCTTTCGGGGGGAACTTGAGCCGAGCGGGGCGGGCGAGCGCGAATCCCCGTATGCCTATACGGAGGCGGACCCTCCCGACCCGCTCACGGCCTATGGCGCGGCCAAGGCCGATGCCGAGCGGTTCGTGCAGGAATCGGGGGCGGACGCTGTGACCGTGCGGACATCGCTTATCTATGGGGTGCGGTCGCTCGACCGCCATACCCGCTTTGTGCTGGATATTGCGGAGGGGGTTCGGCAGGCGGTGCTCTTTCGGGACGAGTTTCGTTGTCCCATCTTCGTCGAAGACCTGGCCGCTGCCCTGCTGGAACTGACCGTTCATCCCTATCGGGGGGTGCTGCACGTGGCGGGAGCCGAGCAGGTGAGCCGCTACGAGTTCGGGGTATTGCTGGCCCGCGCCTACGGGTATGCCGCAGACCGTATCCCCGGCGGGTGGAGCCAGGAGGGGGCCGAACCACGACCGCGCAACTGCACCCTGGATATTCGGCGGGCACAAAGCATCCTCCGCACGCCTTTGCGGGGGGTGCGGGAGGTGCTGGCTCAGGAGATGGGGCGCGGAAAGAGCGGGAAGGTACGCAAAAACCAGGCATGAAATCCGTTTGAGATTCATGGAGGAGAAGTGAGCGCAACAGAATAACCTGTGACTATCGGGGTGAACACATCATGAACAACCCATCAGATATGGTTTCCCAGTTGATCGAAGATTTGCAGGGCGATGACGAGTTTCGCCATTCGCAGGCGGCCTTTACCCTCGGCATGCTCGGGGACCCGGCGGTCGGCCCGCTGCTAGCGCTCCTGCGCCACGACCAGCTTGCGGTGCGCAGGCGGTCAGCCTGGGCGCTCGGGATTATGGGGGCACCGGCGCTCCCCTCGCTGCTCAACCTGGCAGAAGGCTCAGACCCGCGGCTGCGCGTCGAGGCTATCCGTATCCTGGGCGTTATCGGAGAGGGCCGGGCGCTCAAGCAGTTGTTGCAGGGGTTGACCGACACCGACCCGCAGGTTGCGGCTCGTTCGGCCCGCGCCATCGGCAAGATTGGCGACCCCCGCGCCTACCATGCGCTGTTGATGGCGCTCCACCATCCCTCGCCGGATGTGCGGTTTGAGACGTGCCGGGCACTGGAAAACCTGCGCATCCCCGATGCTGCGCCCTTCCTGATGGACCTGGCAGAGCAGGACCAGGAGCACACCATGTGGGGGGCTTCGGTGGCGGAGGTTGCGCGTCGGGCCGCAAACGAGGTGAAGCAGGGCAGGCCCGTGCTGCTGGATGAGGAATTTGAGCGGGTGGCGCGTCTGCTCCAGCAGCAGACCAACCCATCCCCCTGAATCATCGAACCGTAACCTGAGAGATGCCTATGGGACCATTGGGACCGTTGGGACCCTCTTTTGCCAGAGCCTATCGCGGCGCTCCGTTTCGTCTCTTTTCCCCGCCCCACCTGGTGGCGCTGCTGGTGGTGGTGCTGGTCAATCTCCTGCTGCTGCTCCTCCGTCGCACCCCTCCCCGTCCCTGCCCTGCGGTGCGCCATGGCCTTGCTGCCCTGTTTATTGCAAGTGAATGCGCCTGGCATGCGTGGAACTGGAAGACCGGTCAGTGGAGCCTTCGGACGATGCTGCCGCTGCACCTGTGTTCGGCCTCGGCTGTGCTCAGCCCCGTCATGCTCATCACCCGCAGCTACGCCCTCTATGAGGTGCTGTATTTTCTGGGCATCGGCGGGTCTCTCCA
>DAOTUF010000180.1:0-4639 GCA_034437495.1 Chloroflexaceae bacterium
CCGCTCGCTGGTCGTTAAACAAGCAGACGGTCTATGCTCGTGCGACCAGCCCGACAAGCCTCCCTATCTGAACGAGGCAAACGTGACCGCCACAAGGCGAGTGGGTTTGCTGGTTTTCCCGCCGTAAGGTAAAAAACCAGCACAGGACGACATGGTGGAACGTTTGGAGAAAAGAAAGGAGGACGGCAGCGCTTCCTCCACCCGCTCAAGCAGGTGGTTTCCTGCGCTGCCATTTCTATGACTTACCCTTGCTTGAGGAATGGGCAGAGGAAACAGGTCATGTCTCTGCCGCTGAAACGCTGAATGGAGGAAGGTATGGACCTGATAGTGAAAAGTCGGAACGGCAGGATATCTGAACGCCAGCGGGACCACATTGAAGAAAAACTAGGGAAGCTTGAACGCCACCTCGAATATGCCCGGAGCGCGACGGTCGAAATCTCAAGCGAGAGCCGCCGCAACCAGGAAGTCAAGCGCTTGCAAGTGACCCTGGTAGGCGAACACGGGGTTATCCTGCGGGCGGAACAATCGAGCGATGACCTGTACACCGCCGTGGACGAAGTCCAGAACATCTTGCAGCGCCAGATCAAGCGCTATAAAGAAAAGCACTGGCGGCGCGGCAAACTGCGGCGCAAAGGGGGAGAGTTTATTTCGCCGGATCCTGTGCTGGAGGAAGCCCCATCGGTTGCCGTGGACACGATGGCAGAGGAGGAAGAAGAAACCGAGGATACACCCCGCCGTATCGTGCGCGTGAAAGAATTTCCGCTCAAGCCCATGTTCAGCGATGAGGCCGTGGAGCAGATGGAACTGCTCAACCATTCCTTCTTCATCTTTCGAGATGCCGATACTGCCCAGGTAAGCGTGGTCTACCGACGCCGGGATGGACATTATGGGCTTATCGTGCCGGAAGCCGAGTGAGTGGCGCATGAGACGTGATGCGCCCGCCCGGTTCGGCTGAGAGATGATGGGATGATGAGATGATAGCACCCCCTCCCGACGGTCAGACGTGCGGGAGGGGGTTTTGTTGTGCGGTTTCTGTTCCCGGTCTGGACCGGGTCTGGACCGGGTCCGGGCTATGATTCCAGCGTGCTGATATCCCCCACGTCCTGACCAAGCGCCTGAGCCTTCAGCACGCGGCGCATAATCTTGCCGCTGCGGGTCTTGGGCAGGGTGGTGACAAACGTAATCTTCTCGGGACGGGCAATCGGCCCCATCTCGTGGGCCACGTGAGATTTGAGTTCCTCTTCAAGCTGCGGGGTGCCTTCAATGCCCGACCGCAAGATGACGAAGCTGTGAATGGCGTTCCCCTTCAGTTCGTGCGGCAGACCGATAGCCGCAGCCTCGGCCACGTCGTGGTGGCTCACCAGCGCACTTTCGACCTCGGCAGTCCCGAGACGGTAGCCGCTCACCTTGATGACGTCATCGAGCCGCCCGATAATCCAGGTATAGCCATCCTCGTCCTTGCGGGCGCTGTCGCCCACCGTGTAGACATCCCCCGGCACCTTCTCGAAGTAGCTGTTCTTGTAGCGCTCCGGGTCGTTGAGAATGGTGCGGAGCATGCCCGGCCACGGACGCTTGATGATGAGCAACCCATCTTCGTTGGCCGCGCACGTGGTTCCATCTTCGTGGACGACGTCGGTTTCAATCCCCAGGAAGGGGCGGGTGGCGGTGCCCGGCTTCAGGGGGACGACCGGGGTCGGGGTAATCATAAAGTGGCCGGTTTCGGTCTGCCACCAGGTGTCCATAATGGGGCAGCGCTCGCCGCCGATGACGCGGTAATACCAGCGCCAGGCTTCGGGGTTAATCGGCTCGCCCACCGTGCCGAGCAACCGCAGACTGCTCAGGTCGTGGCGGTTGGGCCAGGCTTCGCCAAAGCGCATCAACCCGCGGATAGCCGTCGGAGCCGTGTACAGGATGCTGATACCGTAGCGGGACACGATGGACCACCAGCGGTCGGGGTAGGGGTAGTTGGGTGCTCCCTCATACATGAACGAGGTTGCCCCGGCTAACAGCGGGCTGTAGACGATATAGCTGTGGCCGGTAATCCACCCCGGGTCGGCGGCGCACCACCAGCGGTCTTCCTCTTTGATATCAAAGACATATTTCAGCGTGGCGTAGGTGCCGACCATATAGCCCCCATGGGTGTGGAGCACCCCTTTGGGTCGGCCCGTCGTGCCGCTGGTATAGAGAATGAACAGCGTCTCTTCCGAATCGACCGGGACGGTCTCGCACTTTTCCGAGGCAATCGGCAGCGCCAGCAGGTCGTGCATCCACAGGTCGCGCCCGCTCTCCATATTGACCTCGTGGCCGGTGCGCCGCACGACAATGCAGGTCTGGACGCTCGGGGTGCGGGCCATCGCCTCGTCCGCAATGTTCTTCAACTCGATCACCTTGCCCCGCATCACGCCCCCGTCGGCAGTGATGAGCAGCTTGCTCTGCGCATCTTCGATGCGGTCAGCGAGTGCCTCAACGCTGAAGCCCCCGTAGACCACGCTGTGGGCGGCTCCGATTTTGGCGCAGGCCAGCATACAAAACATCAGTTCCGGAATACGGGGCAGATAGATAGTGACGATATCGCCGTGTTTGACGCCCATGCTCTTCAGCACATTGGCGATTTTGCTGACCTCGCGGCTGATGCCCTGATAGGAGAAGGTGCGTCGCGTGCCGTCTTCGCCTTCCCAGATGAGCGCCAGCTTGTTGCGCCGCCAGGTTTTGACGTGGCGGTCCAGGGCATTATGAATAATGTTGGTTTTTGCGCCAACAAACCACTTATAGAACGGCGCATTGCTTTCATCGAGCACTTTTTCCCACCGGTGGTACCATTCCAACTCATTGGCCTGGTCAGCCCAGAATTCCTGC
The DNA here is from genome assembly GCA_034437495.1 of Chloroflexaceae bacterium. Classification (GTDB taxonomy): domain Bacteria; phylum Chloroflexota; class Chloroflexia; order Chloroflexales; family Chloroflexaceae; genus JAAUSY01. The sequence continues at coordinate 2,857 of DAOTUF010000180.1, forward strand.
GGATTCTTAATGCTCCATTCGTACAATTCGTCGTAGTTCTGAAACCCCTTCTGCTTCATATACGCGGTCACATTGGCGTTCTCTACGATTTCGCCGCCGGGGACGTACATGGTGCCATCCGACGACTGGCTAATCGTAATGGGGGTATCTTCAGGCATAGCAAAACCTCCTTCACATTCAACATACCGAGGTGCGTTCATGGTAGCCATAAAATGTCATGAGACAACAAGAATTGTGTAAAATTTCGGTAAACCGGCCATGGGTGGGCGGCTGTTGCTGCCCGCCCCCACCAGCATCCGGGTCGGGCAAACCCTTTACCCTTCCCGCCGAGCTTCCCTTCCGGACCTCAGGACCTTACAACTGGCTCCGCATGGTATCAACGGCTTCGCGCACCATATCCACCGTGGCATCCTCCTCAATCGTGCTCAGGTCGCCAATCTCGTCGCCCTGGTAGACCGCCCGCATCACGCGGCGCATAATCTTGCCGCTGCGCGTCTTGGGCAGCATACTGACAAAGTGGATGTTGTTGGGCGTGGCGATAGCCCCGATGCGCTGGCGCACCATCTCTTTCATCTCCTGGGCGACCTTGTCTTCGTCCGCCGGGGCGATATGCTGCTTGAGCACGGCCACGACGAGCGGCACCTCGCCCCGCAGTTCGTCCTTGACGCCGATGACACTGACCTCCGCGGCTGCCGGGTGCGAAGAAAGCACTTCCTCAATTTCTCGCGTGCCCATACGGTGCCCGGAGACATTGATAACCTCGTCCGACCGTCCAAGCATCCAGAAGTAGCCATCTTCATCTTGAATGGCGTAGTCGCCGGTCAGGTAGAGCTGCTTGTCTTTGAAGTGCCGCCAGTAGCTATTGAGATAGCGGTTATCGTCGCCCCAGATGGTTTGCAGCATACCGGGGGCCAGCGGGCCATGTTCGACCAGCAAGCCCTTCTCGCCCCTGGCGAGCAGGTTGCCGTCGCCGTCCACGACTTCCAGGTTGTGCCCAACGGCGGGCACCGTGGGGGAGCCGGCTTTGACGGGCAGGTGCTCAATCCCCACCGAGTTTGCCAGCATCGCCCACCCGCTCTCGGTCTGCCAGTAGTGGTCAATGACCGGCACGCCAAGCACCTGGGTGGCCCATTCGTAGGTCGGGCCGTCCAGCGGCTCCCCGGCGGTGAAGAAGTAGCGCATGGATGACAGGTCGCAGTCCTGCATCCAGTGGTCGGGGAACTTCCGCAGAGCGCGCAGGGCCGTCGGAGCCGAAAAGACACAGGTGACGCCATATTTCTCAATGATGCGCCACCAGATGCCGGGGTCGGGGTAGTCGGGTCGGCCTTCGTAGACCAGCGTCGGGACGCCCTTCAGCAGCGGCGCATAGACGATGTAGCTGTGCCCCACGACCCACCCGATGTCGGAGGTAGACCAGTAGACATCCCCTGGGCCGACGTTGTAGACCTGGCCCATGGAGGCGTGGAGCGCCACCATATAGCCGCCGGTGTCGCGGACGACGCCCTTGGGCTTGCCGGTCGTCCCGGAAGTATAGAGGATATAGGAAGGGGCAGTGCTGTCCAGGTATTCCGGCTCGACGTAGCGTTCTCCCCGTTCGGTCAGTTGCTCGGCCCAGTCCAGGTCCCGCCCCTTCTTCATGGCACAGTCCACAATCCCGCGGCGCAGCACCAGCACATCCCGCACCGAGTCCACGGTCGCCGCGTCCAGCGCAGCATCGACAATTTCCTTGAGCTTGACGGGGATGCCCTTGCGCATACTGGCATCGGCGGTGAGAATGAGCGTC
>DAOTUF010000181.1:0-2290 GCA_034437495.1 Chloroflexaceae bacterium
CGCTCCTTGAAGTAGATCTGCCGGTTGCGCTGCATCTCCACCAGAAAATGGTTGCCCTCGGTATCAGTGCAGTAGACATCGTAGATCCCGGTGCGCTCCGTGGCAACGTCCGGTACCTGTTCCGTGGGAAGGTAGGTCAGTTCGGCGATGCGGTGGGGCAGTTCTTCGCCCAGGAGCGCAAACAGCCGCGCCTTGTCGCGGCGGTACTGCTCGATGCTGCCGTGGTAGTCCAGGTGTTCGTGGGTGACGTTGGTCGCCACTGCCACGTCAAACCCGCAGTGCCCCACGCGGTTCCACCCTGCCGAGAGGCCGTGCGACGATGCCTCCAGCACGGCGTGGGTGCAGTGCGCCGCGGCCATCTCCTGCAAAAGGGCTTGTATCTGGGGGGCTTCAAGGGTGCTCTGGCGCAGGGAATTGGGCCACCGTCGTGGCCCTACCTTCACATCCACGGTGCTCATCATCCCGGTGCGGTGCCCCCCCCGCTCCAGCACGTGGCTGATGAGCATGGTGGTGGTAGTTTTGCCCTTGGTGCCAGTGACGCCTATCACCCGCAGGTGGCGGGCCGGGAAGCCATACCAGGCGGCTGCCAGCGGTGCGAGAGCCGCCCGGCTGTTGGGGACTGCCAGAAAGGTGGCCGCCTCGCTGTGCTCATCCCCTTCTCCCCGCTCAGCATACTGGCGGCGCACCTCCGCAGCCCCCTCGACAGAGCGCAGGTCCATCACGACTGCGGCGGCTCCCCGCGCCAACGCCTGGGGAATATAGGCGTGGCCGTCGGTGTGGTAGCCCCTGATGGCCACGAAGACACTGCCTGGTTCGACCTGCCGCGAATCGTAGACTACCCCCGTGACGGGCCGGTCGGTCGGGCCAGCGACCTGGTAGGCGGAGAGCGAAACCAGACAATCCCTCAGATACATCGGCCACTCACCGGCTCTTCTGCCAGATCCACGCTTGCTCTCTGAGTACCGCGTTCATACTGGTCAGGTCGTTCTTCAAGAAGTCGGCCCAGTTCTGGAGTATCTTCTCGGCCAGTTCATCGGTGCTGGCCTCCTCGTAGAACTCCGGCGTCAGGAACGAGCGCTCGAAAATGGTGATCCAGTCCCCTCCCGCCAGCGGGGAATCCTCGATTTTGAAGGGTGGTTGGTGCGCCATCGCAAGGTCGAGCAACCGCTGACGAAGCTGGTCGGAGCACGGCCCGATGTGGAGCCGCAGAGGGAGCGTGTCCTGCCACGTATCAAACTCGAAGAGCAGCACCCGCCCGGGGCGGACCCCGTCGGCGCGGCCCTCCAGGAGCGCGGGCACATCCCATTCCTGCACCGCAAAGCCTGTGTAGCGTTCCTGGCTGTGGTCCAGGAGCAACCCTTGCTTCTGTTCAATCAGGAGCCGGGTGACATTGCGGATAACCTTTTGCCGACTCAAGCGGTGTTCATAGATGAGGTCAAAAGCTCGCTGGTGTTTGCCATAAATACGGCGGCAAAGCCTGGTAATTTCCGATTCGCCCACAATATGCCTCCTGAGCATCCTGGTATAGTGTATCATCATCGTGCGCACGTCTTCCCGCAGGGTCGAAGCCCGGCTCTCGGTCAACCCTTCTATCAAGCTACAGACCAACCCGTAGTCTATGGAGATGTAGCGCCCGTCTGGTGGCGGCTCGCCGTCGGGGGTGAGGTAGAGGCCCAGGATGGTCCAGCCGGGGTAGAGCTGACTCACCGATTCCCAGTAGCGTTCCAGATGAAAGGAATTGCCCGCGCTGGTGAGTTTGTTTTCAATAATCGCGGCCATTCGGTGCCGTTCGTCCAGCAGGAGGATGTCAATGCGCTGGCTTTCCCGCAGAACGATGGTCTGGTCGAGGTCCCAGACATCGAGGTCGATGGATGTGACCGGGGACGCGACGTCGTTTTCCTGAGCGAGAATAAGCGCCTTCTGGAGCAGTCGTTTGAGCAAGATATCCCCCAGGCCATGGTTCTGCTGCGGATTGAGCAGGAAGGCCAGCAAATCGGAGTGGCGCGTTTCCTGCCAGGTCGCGCCGATGGCCTCGAACATGTTGAACTCGTCCAGCAGCATTTCCAGCCGTTCGAGGTCGGGGTTATCAACGACGAGAGCTTCCAGGGCTTTGTAATCAGGTTCGTTGTTCATAGCGTATGTTCCTGGTGTTGTTTAACCGAACGTCAAGTAATCGTTTTATTCCCGCCCCCGCCACAGCGCATAGAGCGGGGGAAGATAGACCTGGTCATAGGCGGGGAGATAGCGCACCACCCTCCCCCCGAACCCCTTCTTGAAGCGATACACCCCC
>DAOTUF010000182.1:0-9072 GCA_034437495.1 Chloroflexaceae bacterium
CTTCGAGTTTTGCGGGGTTGGACGAAAACGACCCGCGCTCGATTGCGCAGTGGGCGAGGCGGATGGGCAAGGAACTGGGCGAAGAGGCAGGCGAAGATTGGGACGAAATGGTTGAGCAGATGATGGAAGAAGAACTGGGCGGCGAAGGCAAAGACGACGGCACTGGCAGTGGCAAGAAGGAGGATGACCTTGGGTGGGCGTAGTATCGTGACAGAACCCGCCTCCCACCCGTCCCCCCCTCCTGCGGGGCCGCACCCGGCAAGCTTCGAAGCGTTTCTGGCGTGGGACCACGAAGGGGGGTTAGTCGAGTGGGTTGGAGGGGAGGTTGTGTTTCACGATATGCCCAACCATGAGCATCAGAACGTCGTTGAATTTCTCCTGACGCTGCTGCGGTTATTTGTCAACCTGTCTCAGGCGGGGAAGGTCCGGGTTGCTCCCTACCCGATGCGGATGCAGCCGGGCGGGAATGCCCGTGAGCCAGACCTGCTGTTTCTTTCCCAGGAGCATCTCCATCGGCTGAAGCGGGATGAACTGGATGGCCCGGCCGACCTGGTGGTGGAAGTAGTCTCCAACGAGAGCGCCACCCGCGATCGCCGAGAAAAGTTCCTGGAATATCAGGAGGGCGGGGTCCGGGAATACTGGATTATTGACCCGCGCCCCGGGCGAGAACAGGCGCACTTCTCTGTGCGAGACGAGCACGGCACCTATCAGCCGGTCGTTCCTGATGCTGATGGGCGCTACCATTCGGTGGTGGTGCCGGGGTTCTGGCTGAAGGTTGCGTGGCTGTGGGAAGAGCCGCAACCCGACCCGCTGATGGTGCTGGCGGCTATCGCGCCGCGGGCCCTGCGGGTTGCCCTGCGCGAGGTGCTGGACGAGGCCGACCACCCCCCTCCGGAATGAGAGATGAAACCAAATTCGGGTGTATCACAGGTATATGAGAATTTGGGATTACTCATCGGCGGGGTGCAGCGGTTCAATGCCCATCCGCAGGGCGTAGAGCGCGGCACAGGTGCGGTTTGCCAGGTGCAGTTTCTCCAGGATATGCCCGACATATTTGGCAACCGTGCGCTCGTGGAGGTTCAGCGCGGTGGCAATCTCCTGGTTGGACAGGCCGCGGGCCAGCAGCCGCAGCGTTTCCCGTTCGCGCTCCGTCAGCGGTTCGACGGGCCGGGTCGGTGCGGCAGTGGGAGCAGATGGGGACTGCACCGGTGGACGGGTGAGTTCATGCATCACCTTCAGGGCGACCGAGGGGTGCAAACACGCCTGCCCCTGCGCAGCACTGCGCACCGCCTCCAGGAGTTGCCCGCGTGAGATGTCTTTGAGCAGATAGCCCATCGCTCCCGCCTTGATAGCGGCAAAGATGCGCTCATCATCGGCAAAGCTGGTCAGGATGACGATGCGCGTGGCGGGGCGGGCCTGCTTGATGGCGTGCAGCGCGGCCAACCCGTCCACTGAGGGCATCACCAGGTCGAGCAGCACCACGTCAGGGCAGGTGTCCTGCACCAGGGCGAGTGCCTCGTTCCCATCCGATGCCGTACCCACCAGCACGATGTCCGGCTGACTGCCCAGGATAGCCGTCAACCCTTCGCGCACCACCATGTGATCGTCCGCAATCGCAACCCGTATCAACTCACCGTTCATTCCTTGCCTCCTTCTGGCACCGTCACCCGCACCGTCGTCCCCTGGCCTGGCTTTGAGCGAATGTCGAGGGTGCCACCCAGAGCAACGACCCGTGCTTGTATATTTTCCAGCCCCATCCCGCCTGTCCGCGGCGCGTCCGGGACAAAGCCACATCCATTATCGCATATTTCCAGCAGCACATGGGCATCACGCTGCTGGAGCGTCACCGCCACCGAGGTGGCGCGGGCGTGGCGCAGGGTATTGTTCAGGGCTTCCTGGGCAATCTGGTAGAACGTCTCTTCGACCGCACGGGACAGGTGCAGGGTCTCATCCGCCAGCAGGCACGTACGGATGTCGGCGCGTCCTTCCACAGCAGCCAACCGCAGATGGATGGCCCCCACCAACCCTTCCCGATCCAGCACCGAAGGGCGAAGCTGGTGGATAAACAGGCGTATCTCCTTGATGACCTGGCGGGCCGTTTCGCCAATGCGCCCGAAGGTATAGCGGGCCTTGGGAAAGCTGTTCTCTTCGACCTGGGCCTGCCCGGCCTCGGTCAGCATCACCAGGCCATAGAGCGACTGAGTAATCGAGTCGTGCAGTTCTCGGGCCAGCCGCTGCCGTTCTTCCAGCAGCGCGAGGTGCTTCGCCTGCTGCGACAGGGCGTGGGTTTCTGCCGCTTTGCCAATATGGTCGGCCAGGGAGGATGCCAGTTCCATTTCTTCCGTGGTGTAGCTCGTGTCCCGGAGCAGCAGCAGCAGGCCATACACCATGCCTCCCGCGCACAACGGAACCAGGTACATCACCGGGTAGTCACCCTGTCGCAGGGCAGGAGGGATGGAAGTTTCGGTCGCCAGGTCGTGGACCAGGAGGGGGGTGCTGTGGGCAAGGACCGGGACGGTCCCGCCCGTCCCACACCCACCCGGCAGGCTGCACAGCGATGCCAGCAGAGGTGTGGGAACGCCCTGACTGGCGACAAGCCGCAGGGCCGCGGCCACTGGCAGCGCAGCAGCCTCCACGGGTTCTGCTGCCAGGTAGAGCAACCCCATATCGCCCTGCACCGCGGCGAGGATGCGCGGCAAACTCTGGCGTGCTACGGTTTCCTGGTCGGGAGCCTGCCCGACCAGGGCAGACACCTCGTAGAGGGCTGCCAGTGCCCGGGTGCGGTCGGCCACGCGCAGCTCCAGCGTGTTCGTCAGAGCAATCAGTTCGTGCTCTTTTTGCTGGCGAATGGCAATCTCGTGCAGCAGCGCCGTCTGAGCCACCTGCAGCGAGGCGACCATGCGGTTGAATGCCCCGGTCAGAAAGCCGATCTCATCGGTCACATGCACGGGCACGGTCGTGTGCAAATCCCCTGCCTCCACGCAGCGGATGCCCTCTTGCAAGGCGGTGAGCGGTTGCACCAGGCTGACCTGGATGAAGCGCGGCACCAGCAGCAGGAAGAACGCGACGGTGCTCAAGTTCAGCCAGACCAGCGGCATCGCACGGGCGTGCAACATCTGGCGATAGGCGGGGTAGCGGTAGCCCACTTCGACCAGGGTTTGCGCATCAAGCTGGAAGGTGTAGCGAATGAAATGGTGCTCCGGCGGGGCAGTATGTCCGCGATAGGCCACCACTCCTGCGGGGATGGTGAGCCGCTCCAACTGCTGATACGTAGGGACCTCGGGAAACTGTTTGTTGAGCCAGGGATGCACGCGTGTGAAGTGCCGCCAGGAAGCAGCAAGGTCGTGACGTCCCATCGCTCGCAGACGTGCATCCTGCAACGTGAGCATGCGCGACTGCACCGCTGGCGTGCGAGAAAAAAGCACCTGGTAGGACGGGGCAAATAAGCCTCCTGTGGCCGGGCGCGAAGCGACATAGACCACTTCCGTCGGCATCCGGTCGGTCAGGTCATGGGCAAGCAGGTACGTAATCATCTCTCCCTCATCCTGCCGTGCCTCGTGGTAGAACTGCTGTGCCCAGGTGAGCAGCATCGGCGCGAGCAACCCGAGCAGCACCATGGTTGTCACCAGCGAAATGCCCACCAGTTTGACCTTGAAGGTGGTAGGTTCGGGCGAATAATCCAGGTAGACCAGCACAAAGGCCGCCTCAGCAATCAGAAAGGAGGCGGGGAAGGACCCCACCGGTACAAAGCCACGCTCTTCCAGCATCACAGCCAGGACCGACAGCAGCGACATGCTAAAGAACAATCCCATCATGCGAGCGGTGCGGGCGTCGCGACTGCGCGGCGACCAGAGCGCCCCTGCGACCCCGCGCCACTGCGCAGGGCGGAGCCAGGACCATCGGGGTGGAGATGGCGGGTCGGTGGCCTGCTGCGACAGGTGGACCGTCTGGCGCAGCCAGATGACGGCAGGCCAGAAGAATGCCACCGGGTAGAGCATATCGAAGAGCTGTGCGGAGGAGATGGGCAGGTTTGCCGTGCTGAGAAACCCGTAGAAGAAGGCATCAAACGCATAGTCCATGCTTTGCGGTCCACTGAGCGCTTCCAGACCCATCAGTGCCAGGAGCACGCCCCACAGCCCGAGCGAGAGCACGAGCACAAAGCGGGACTCGCGGGGGTAGAGCAGGTGCGGAAAATGATAGGCCAGCTGGATGGCCAGGGAGATGGCAAGCCACGCAAAGGTGATGCCACCTATCCAGTAGAGGTATCCACTGAGGGGGGCGTAGATGCTGTGTCCCGCCAGGAAGGAGGCCGTCATCACGCACAGGCTGCCCTGCCAGCCAATAATCAGCCAGGTAGCCCGCGATTTCTCCTTCCAGGTGAGGAGGGTCATCAACATCACCACCTGCATGAGGAACGTGGGCACAAACCCCATGGCATTTGGTGAGAGGAGAAAGAAGGTCTGCGATTGGTCCTGGTCCATACGGCTTCAGAGGCGGAACATTCTCCTCAACAGGGAGGCCACCCCTGTGCTGTAGGGTAGCATATCCCGTGGTCTTTGACAAGGTTGGTTTTCCCCCCTGAATGTCCTGAACTGCCCTGACCGCACCCCACTTCCAGAGAGCAACGGGGGGCATGGTATAATTGCCCATGCCCTTGCAGCGAATGCTCGAAGGGACCGAAGAAGCCCCCCCCCCCGCTTCGCAGAAAGCAGGCAGGGGGGTGAGGGTCGAACTGGTTAGCAAGACGAGCGTTGAGCTATTTAGAGGTGGATAGCAGCCCCATGGACCAGCGCGTGGGCCGCCTCCCCTACCGTCTCGTAGAGCGTCGGGTGGGCGTGGATGGTGTGCATAATACTTGCCCCGGTAGCCTCGTGGCTCAGGGCAATCCCACCTTCGCTAATCATCTCCGTGACACTCGGCCCGATCATATGCACCCCCAGAATTTCATCATACTGTTGATTGGCGACAATCTTGACGAAGCCGATGCGGGCCTGCCCGAGCACGCGGGCCTTGCCATTGGCCGAAAAGGGGAACTTACCCACCTTGACCTCATACCCCCGTTCCTTCGCCTTCGCTTCGGTCAGGCCAACGCTGGCAATCTGCGGTGAACAGAAGGTGCAGGCAGGCACGCGGTCATAATTGAGCGGGTGCGGCTCCAGGCCAGCCAGGTGCTCCACCGCCAGAATACCCTCGGCACTGGCAACGTGCGCCAGCCAGGGCGTGGGCACACAGTCCCCGATGGCATAGATCCCCTCTGCCGTGGTGCGCATGTGCCCGTCGACCTGGATGAAGCCGCGGTGGTCCATCTGTACCCCGGCCTCCTCCAGGCCAATGTCCCGCGTGCGCGGGGCAATCCCGATACCGAGCAGCATACGTTCAACCTGGATCTGCTGCTCCTTCCCATCCTCGTCGGTCACGGTGGCGACCACTTCTCCATCGCCGCGGGTCACACCATTCAGTTTGGCCCCGGTCATAGTCTTGATGCGCCGCCGCTGAAATGCCTTTGCCAGTTCAGCGCTGACCTCTTCATCTTCGAGGGGCACAAGACGCGGCAGCGCTTCCACCAGCGTCACATTGGAGCCAAAGGCCCGGAACATAGACGCAAACTCGACCCCGATGGCCCCCGCCCCGACGACCAGCAGACTCTTCGGCACCTCTTGCAGGTCCAGCATCTCAGTTGAGGAGAGGATACGCTCCCCGTCGAACTCAATACCCGGTATCGCCCGCGGCCTGGCCCCCGTCGCAACAATAATGTGCTTTGCCTGGAGGGACTGGGAGCCACCGTCGTTCAGGGCAACCTGCACCTGACCACGCCCGGCGACCTTCCCCCACCCTGCATACAGGTCAACGTTGTTTTTCTTCATCAAGAAGGCCACACCTTCGCTGCTCTGCCGCACCGCAGTTTGCTTGTGCTTCATCGCCCCCGCCAGGTCGAAGCTCACCTCGCTGGCGTTCACGCCAAAGCGCTTGCCCTCCTTGATTTCGTCCAGCAGGTCGGCGCTGTGGAGCAGCGCCTTGGTGGGGATGCAGCCGATGTTCAGACAGGTTCCCCCCAGAGGGCCACCCTCCACGATAGCCGTCTTCAGCCCGAGCTGCCCGGCCCGCACCGCCGCCACATAGCCGCCCGGCCCGGACCCCAGAATAATCACATCATACCCATCACTCATACGTTTGAATATCTCCCTTCCTAAATTATCATGGATAGAATATCAAAGAAACCTCTCGCTATCTTTCTCTATTGTATCAGGTTCATGGGTAGGATGCAGTCGGGGGAGGGGTGGTTACACGCAGGCTCAGTGGAGCAGGGCGAAGATGGTTTCGGCAATGCGTTCAATATCCATTTTTACCCCATTCCCCCCTACCGAAACACCACCCCCGCCTGCCCGAGCACAATCTCGCCCACCACAAAGGCATGGCCGTCCATCGCCGCCAGCGCCCTGGTGACGTGGCCCGGCGGCACGACGGCGACCATTCCCACCCCCATATTGAACGTGTGGAACATCTCCTCATCGGGCACGTTCCCCAGGCGCTGGATCAGGTGAAAAATGGGCGGTCTGGTCCAGGAGCCGGGGTAGATGACCGCCCCCACTCCCTCCGGCAACACGCGCGGGAGGTTGTCTACCAGGCCGCCCCCGGTGATGTGTGCCAGTCCCCTGACGTCAACGCCCGCGGTCCACCACCGCTGCACCGGCTCCAGGTAGGAACAATGCACCGCCAGCAGCGCTTCGCCCGGCGTGCAACCAAGCTCGCTCATGGGAGCGTTCCAGTCAAGGGGGTCGAGGACCCTTCGCGCCAACGAGTAGCCATTCGTATGCAGGCCAGTTGAGGGCAGCCCCACCACAAAGTCACCGGGACGAATGCGCGTCCCGTTCAGAATGCGGTCACGCTCGACCACGCCCACAATGGTCCCCACCAGGTCCACCGCGCCCGGCTCATAGACCCCCGGCATCTCAGCCGTCTCCCCCCCCAGGAGCGCACACACGGCCTCGCGGCACGCCGCCGCAACCCCCCGCACAATCGTGGCAATCTGCTCCGGGTCAAGGCGAGCCGTCGCCACGTAGTCCAGAAAGAACAGCGGGCGGGCCCCCTGCACCAGAATATCGTTGATACAGTGGTTCACCAGGTCGCGCCCGATGGTATCCCACCGCCCCAGGCGGGCCGCCACCTGGGTTTTCGTCCCAACGCCGTCGGTTGACGCAACCAGCACCGGGTGCGTCATCGTCCGGACCCGCACCGCATCGTACAGGCCGCCAAACGCCCCGATACCCGCCAGGACTTCGGGGCCGTAGGTCGCCTGCACTGCCGCAGCCATCAGGTCAGTGGCCTGTTTTCCGGCTTCAATATTGACACCAGCACGGGTGTAGGCATCCTCAGAGGTCACAGCACACTCCCTATATCTCGTCGGTAATGCATCCCTTCAAAATGAATCTGCGCAACGCCCTCATACACCCGCCGCAGGGTAGCCGGCAGGTCCGCCCCGAACGCACTGACTGCCAGCACCCGCCCCCCCGCTGTGACCAGGTGTCCATCACCCTCCCGGCGGGCCGTCCCGGCGTGAAAGACGATGATATCCTCGCTGGTGGCGAGGGTCTCCAGGCCGGTGATGGGGATACCGCCTGGGTAGGGGCCGGGGTAGCCCGGCGAGGCCAGCACCACTGTCGCCCCCACCCCCGTGCGAAGCGCAACGGGCACCTGTTCCAGACGCCCTGCAATGCACGCCGTCAGCACCTCCGCCATATCTGCCTCAAGCAGCGGCAGGATAGCCTCGATTTCGGGGTCTCCAAAGCGGCAGTTGAATTCCAGCACCTTCGGGCCGTCGGGTGTGAGGATCAGCCCGGCGTAGAGCACCCCGCGGTAGGGGGTGCCGCGGGCGCTCATCCCCTCGATGACCGGGCGCAGGATGGTCTGCTCAACGGTATGCAGCAGGGCCGCATCCGCATCGGGAGGGTGCGTATAAGCCCCCATCCCCCCGGTGTTCGGTCCCTGGTCGTGGTCATAGACCGGCTTGTGGTCGCGGGCCGGGGGCATGCATACGATGGTCTGACCGTCGGTGAAGGCCAGAACGGAGAGTTCCCGCCCATAGAGCCGCTCCTCAATGAGCACGCGGTTGCCTGCCGCGCCAAAGTCCCGCTCGACCATCGCGCGGTGCAGAGCAGCACGGGCCTCCTCGATAGTATTGCAAACCATCACCCCCTTCCCCGCAGCCAACCCATCGGCCTTCACCACCAGGGGCGAATCGGGACCATAGTGCTCCTCCCGGTCGGCGAGAAACTGGAGCGCAGTGGGGTAGTCGTCAAACGAGGCGCTCTCGGCGCAGGGAATGTTGTGCTCGCGCATGAAGACCTTGGCAAAAGCCTTGGAAGACTCCAGCCGGGCAGCATCGCGGGTCGGGCCGAAGATACGAAGACCTTCAGCCTGAAATGCATCCACAATCCCGTCGGCCAGGGGAGCTTCGGGGCCAACCACCACGAAATCAATCCCCTGCTGCCGGGTGTACGTGATGAGCGAGGAAAAATCATCGACGGCAATGGGGACCCTGGTTGATGCTGCGCGTGGCTGCAACCCCACTGCCGACGGGTTCTCCTCCCACTGTGTGCCAGCGTTGCCCGGCGCGACGTAGACATGCCCTATCTGTGGGGAGCGAGCCAGCGCCCAGGCAAGGGCGTGTTCGCGCCCCCCCGATCCTACAATAAGTGCGGTTTTTATCATCCCACCTCTCCAAACCTGTTCTGCCACAATTACCACCGATAAACAACCATGCCCGTGCTGTGGGAGAGCACGGGCAGCACTTGATACCAGACTATTTCAGATTATTATACCATATCGTGAGAGCCAGATGGGGATGGGGAGCCAGATGGGGAGCCAGATGGGGAGCCAGATATGGTATAATCCGCTCCAGGGACCACCTGATCAGAGGGAGGTATAGCTAGATGAGCAAAATCCACCCGAAAGTGAACAGGAGTACTCAGAATGCGCACCATCCAACGAGCACACAAGATCCGACTGAACCCGGCCCCTGAGCAGGAGCCGTATTTTCGGCAGGCTGCAGGCAATGCCCGCTTTGCCTGGAAC
>DAOTUF010000183.1:0-7490 GCA_034437495.1 Chloroflexaceae bacterium
GGGGGGGGGGGGTGGGGGTTTCCAGACGCGGCTTGCCGTGCGGCCCGTAGCCCAGGGACAGGTCCGCCGGGGGGACGCCGGCATAGTGCGCCAGGAGCGCCCGCAGCACTCCATGGCTCACGGTGAACCGCCGACGGTCTTGCTCAAAATAGAAGCGGTCGGCGCGGGACTGCTCATCGGGGGAGAGGGTACGGGCAAATGCTTCCACCTGCGCGGCAGGCTGGTTGAGCGGCGCGTACCAGAGGTGGATTTCGTCTGGTTGCAGGGGGGGAAAACCTGTGACCGGCACGAAGGGGGGATTAGCCGCTGTCGGACCATTCATTTCATCATTTTCATCATTTCATTGAAAAACCCCCCACCCCTGAGAGGGCGGAGGGTCGGTGTATGTGTTCTCTGTGAACCACCAGCACACCAGGCCAATTCAGAAAACCCGTATTAGCCGTTGATGTACAGGTGATGCACAGAGTTTCGTTCATGACTACAGCTCATTGGCATCACCTCCTTTTTACCTGGACGGTATTGTTTTCAATAGCTTGCGTCTGTGCGTACTATACTATGAGATGGAAGGGGTGTCAAGGGCCGCCGGCAAATTCACGGGGTCATCGCTTCGGTGGCTTCCGGCAGCGTTTCAACGGGGAGGGTCAGGCTGGTCGTGCCGGTTATCTCCGATGGCGCGGTGTCGCTGAGCACGCCCGACGGGGTGATGCTGATGACCGAAACCGGGGTTTCAACCATGGGCGTCTGGATGAGTGAGGGAATCAGCAAACTCTGTCCGACCACCAGTTCGTCCGGGTCGCTCAATTCGTTGAACACCATAATCTCTTCCACCGTGGTGTGGTAGCGGTCGGCCAGGTCACTGAGCGTGTCGCCATCGCGCACGATGTAGAGGCCAGCGGGGGTGGGTGTCGGGCGAAGCTGCAAGGCATAGGCGGTCGCCGTGGCGTCAATATCCAGCGTGGGGGCCGGCGTAATGAGCATCACCGCGGGCGAGGTGGGGTGGTAGGATGGGGGCGGGTCGGGCAGGTCGCAGGCGCTCAGCATCAGCAGAAGGCTCACCCCCACAACCAACCAGCAACGCTTCATATGCTTCCCCCCTCCCACAGGGCAACTTACTTGAAGATACGGACCCTGACATCGCTATTCCTGCTCACTGGTGGGTATGATAGCACTGAAAAACGCCCGGTGCAAGCGCTGCATACACCGCGGCCCACTCTTCCAGCGTCACCGTCTCGGCGCGGCGGTCGGGCGAGACGCCCGCTGTCGTGAGGGCATCGAGCGCCCGTTCCCGTTCAACGCGGTGCTGCAAGGCAGCCAACCCCCCGGGCAGCGCATTCGAAAGCTTTTTGCGGGGGTGGAGAAACCCGGCCTTGATGACCTGGAAGAAGGCCCCCTCGTCGTCAACCTCTACCGCCGGGGAGGGACGAACGTTGAGCCGCAGGATAGCCGAATCGATGGCGGGACGGGGCAGGAAGCTGGTTGCTCGCACCCGTCCGACGATTTCAGGTCGGGCGTACATCTGGATGGCGTGGGCGAGGACACTGAGCTTGCCCGGCTCCGCGACCATGCGTCGGGCGACCTCCCACTGCACCAGCACCACCATGCGCTGTGGGCGGGGGGAGTGCTCCAGAAAGTGGCGCAGGACGGGCGAAGTGATGGCATAGGGCAGGTTGGCGACGACGAGGTAGGGCACCTCGTGGATATCGGACCAGCGGCCTTCCAGCACCCCGGCCTGCTCCAGGATGGCCGCCGGTGGCCAGCGCAGCACATCCCCCTGCACCACATCAAACGGAACCCGCGTCCGTCCGACCAGTTCTTCGCGCAGGCGGGCCGCCAGGCGTTTGTCCAGTTCGATAGCAACGACCTGCCCGGCGTGGTGGACGAGTTCCCAGGTCAGCACGCCCAGGCCCGGCCCGACCTCCACCACCAGGTCACTGGAAGAAAGCTCGGCCGCGGCAACAATCTCGTTCAGGGCGTGGGAGTCCACGAGAAAATGCTGCCCCATCCCGCGGGTGGGGTGGAGGTGTAGCGTTCGGAGCGCGGCACGGACGGCAGTGGGTGCGAGGTAGGGATTATTCATGAGGGTGAAGATATCGGGACTATCATGGTGATTTTCGTTCCCTTGCCCGGGGATGAGTCAATTTCCATGGTGCCGCCAATCATCTCAGCCCGTTCGCCAAAGTTTTGCAACCCGAAAGACGCACGTTTGGAGGCGGCTTGTCTGGCTTTCGAGGGTTCGAACCCCTTGCCATCGTCCTGGATGATAACCTCCAGGGTCGTTTCGTGGCGCACAGCCCGCACGAGGATATGTTTGGCCTCGGCGTGCTTGAGGGCATTATTGACCGATTCCTGGATAATGTCAAACACGACCCCCGCCGCTTCGGGTTCGAGCGCCGTATCGACCGACCCCTTCCCCTGGAAGGTCAGTTTGGTCTCGCCCGTACGGATTTTCATCTTCTCGACATATTCTTCCATGGCGGCTCGCAGCCCCTCAGTTTCGAGGATGAGCGGGCGAAGCTCAAAGAGCGTCATGCGCATCTCGCTATTGGCAATACGCGCCAGGTTGCCAAACTTATCCAGTTCCGACAGCAGCATGGCCTGATCGTTTTCCGCGGCCTTCTTGAGAAAGTCCGTATTCATCGCAATCTGGGCGACCTTCTGGGTCGGCCCGTCGTGCAGTTTGCTGGCGATACGGTCGCGGACCTCCTTCTCCTTGGCAATGAGCTGCGCCTGTCCCTTTTTCAAGTCAAATTCCAACTGGGCATTGTACAGGGTGACAATCATGTAGTTGGCAATGCCCGTAACCATCTCCAGGTGCTCTTCGGTGAAGACGCCTGCCTGGTCGCTGGCAATCAGCAAGATACCAAAGGTCTTCAGCTTGGCGCTGACCTTCATCCGCAGGGGGACCACACAGGCCGCCTTGCACGAACGCAGCGACGTGATAGGCTCGGCTTCCGGGTCCTTGCTGATATCATCGACCAGGATGGACGAGGCATTCGGACGCAGCATAGACGCCAGGGTCCCTTCCGAGACGCTGAAGGTCAACCCCAGGTCGGAGGGGTTGGCGGGGACCACGGTCTCGACCTTGATTTCTTTCATGCGGCTGGCCGGAAAGAGCACCAGCCCGATATGGTAGGGAGCCAGCTTGCGGATTTCGTGGAGCGTCGTATCCAGAACCTGCTTATAGTCCAGTGTTCTGGCCAGTTGCTCGGTCACATGGAGGAACGAACGCACCCGCTCGCGGTAGAACTGCCGGTCGCGCTGCGCCTGCTCCCGCCGCCGTTCCGCGTCGGCAGCCTGAAACCGATTGCTCAGCCCCCACCGCTCAACGATGGCCGCCGTGAGCCAGGGAGCCAGCAGCAGAATGATCACCTGCATCCCCGGCAGGAGGTAGGAGTCGGGCAAGCTGCCATGGCCAGCCAGGTAGACCCCTCCGTAGAGGATGGCGGTCAGGAGGCTCACCAGCATCACGACCAGCGGTTGCTGGTGGGTCGCCAGGTTGAGCAGGGGCACGAGGAAGAAGGCAAAAAAGAGGGTGGAGAAGATGGGCGCTTCGGGGATGCCAACGAGCATAATCAGCGCCAGGAAGACGAGGTCGCCAACGACCGCGTAGCGGGGAACGATGCTCAAGGGCGGGATGAGGAGCAGGATATTCATTCCCAGGCTGAACCCGGCGTAAATCCAGAACACCCGCACCACCTGGACGCTGTCGGGAGTGACCGGCCAGACCGGTCCGCTGACCTGCTCGATGAGCGTGAGAAGCGGGATAAGTATCAGCCAGCGACCGAGGGCATAGAGCCGCTCTCCTCCCAGTTTCTCCCAATACTCGCGGTATCGAGATGGTTGTTTTACTGCCATCGTTGTTTCTGCCATGGTTCCACCCTACCTCCTTATTGCCATCGTCGGGCAGATGACCGGCTCCCCGCTTGACGAGTTACCGAGGGATGCGTGAGAGGTCGCGGTCATGTCATGCACCGTCACGGCCCGTGGAAAATGCTGTCTTTCTCATCTTCATGAACGATTACCGTCGGGGTTTTGTGCGGCATTCCCCCACACCCCTACCTGTTCCCGCTCCCCACACCCCGCATGGTGCTCACGCCCGCCGCAGCCGCTTGACCAGGCTGGCAAAAAACTGGCTGTGCGGATGTACGCGGGCAAAGGTACAGACCTTGTTGCTGCGGCAGATTTGCACGCGGTCGCCCTCCCGCAGCAGCAAGTTTTCGCGCCCATCAACCGCCAGCGTAGCGTGGCGGCAGCTCCGGACCGCCAGCGTCACGACCGAGTCTTCGTGCAGCACCATGGAAGGTACGGCGGTCAGGTGTGCGGCTACGGGCACCAGCACCAGCGCCCGCGACCGCGGGTCAACGATGGGGCCACCCGCTGAGAGCGCATAGGCCGTCGAACCCGTGGCCGTGGAGACCAGCACCCCATCCGCGCGGTAGGTGGTCAGGGGGGTATTATCGATGTAGACATCGACCTCCAGAATGTGGCTGATGTCCCCCCGCGACACGACCACCTCATTGAGCGCCGTGAAGACCGCCTGACTCTTCATACAGCGCTGAAGGGTGGCGTGCAGGAGCGTGCGGCGGTCCTTCCACCCCCCCCCATCGAGCAGCGTTTGCAGGCCACCATACAGGTCGTCGGGGGTCAGTTCGGCCATGAAGTTCAGCCGCCCGAGCGCCACGGTCAGCACGGGAATGTTGTAGGGGATGGCGAAGCGGGCGGCCCGCAGCATCGTGCCATCGCCCCCCAGAGCAATCAGCAGGTCTGCCCCCTCGTTCTGCTCCAACTCGCCCGGCTGGTCCTGTGCGGTCTCGCGCCAGACTGCCACCCCCAGGGATTGCAGATAGTTCACCAGCGAGACGGAAAGCTGTTCGGCAGCTTCCGACAGCGGGTTATACACGATTCCGATACGTTGCACTACGGGCACGGGGTTCCCCCTTCCAGCGCGCTGCTCTTACGGCATCTCGGCAAGGCGCTTCCCTATCAGGTCAACACTCATCATCCCCAGAACCTTCGCGTGGAGGGTCCCATCGGCATTGACGAAGTAGGAAGAGGGAAGGCCACGTGCGCCGTAGCGCTGCGCGATTTCATTCGAGGGGTCGGCAATGACGGGAAACGTCAGCCCGTGCTGCCGAACAAACGGCGCAATCAAGCGGGTCTCCGGGTCCTGGCTCACGGCCAGCACCACAAACCCATCACCCTTGAACTGTTCAAACGCCCGCTGGATGTCAGGCATCTCGGCTTTGCAAGGGGGGCACCAGGTTGCCCAGAAATTGATCATCACCTTTGTGCCCTGGTGTTCGCTCAGCGTGTGCGTAGTCCCATCCGCCAGCGTGTAGGAAAAGTCCGGGGCCGGGTCTCCCTTCGCCAGTTGTGCCCGTTCGCGGTCAATCAAGGCGCTCTCCAGGGCAACCACCGTCTCTCCCGTTTGCTCCTCGTCCTCACTGGTCTCCCCCGCTCCTGCCGCCATCTCGCCATCCCCTTCCCCCCCACTTGTCACAGCGGGGAGGGCGGGGGTTTCGGGCGGAACGGGGCCGGGTCCCGCCAGCGACTCACTTCCGCACGCTCCCGCCAGGAGCATGAAGCCTATCACCACCATCAGCACCGGTGCCAGCGCACCAGCAACCGCAGTCTGGAACCGTCCGCTCTTCGCCACCATGCGTGCCTCTCCTCACTTCTTCTCAAGGCTCAATCACCATGCAATCAGGGTTGTATCTTGTATCAGTAGTGGATAGTCACAGGGGTACCGATATCGGCCCACTGGTAGAGCCACTGGGCATCATCTATAGGCAAATTGATACACCCGTGAGACAGCCGAACACCACTCCCAAACAAATTATGCCAGTAAGTCCCGTGCAGCGCAACCCCCCCCGCCACATACATCACCCAGGGCACATGGGGCACATACCAGCTTTCTCCCCCCGCCGACCCCGTCATCGTCTGCATGGGCAGCTTATCGTAGACGGCAAACTGCCCCGCGGGGGTGTTGAAACCATCGCGCCCGGTGGTCACGGGAGCGCGATAGACCACCAGGTCATCTTCATAGGCCGTCAGCCATTGTTCCGAAAGGTTGACCTCAATGCGGCGGCTCCACAGGGCCGGTTCCCAGGCGGGGGCACCGGTAAGCTGCGGCACCGGGGCCATGTCCAGACCGCGCCTCCGGGCGGCCTGCCGCCCCAGGTCGCCGGGCAGCACCTCATACAGGGTGTCCAGGTCGAGCGCACTGTACCGCTCCTGGTTGCGGTAAAACGCCCCCATGTCCTCCGGGTGATACTCCAGGCGGGCCCGCTCGAAATACTGGACTATCCGTCCATCTTCCTCAAACTCCTCGCTGATGGGAAACCCGAAGATTTTCACGCCGCCGTGCTGTTCCCAGTAGTCCAGGAATTCGCCATACAGCGTGTGCTGCGTTTCGGGAAAATAGCGCACCCCGTTCTGGGGGTCGGGGACGCCCGCACGTTCTCCAGCAACATCGCTCCCGAGCAGGCCCGGGTGGACTTCCCACTCCGTCCCGGCCAGGGTGGGGTGGTGTTCCAGGCGCACCCGCTCGAAATACTGCACCACCCGCCCATCCTCGAACCGCTCTTCGGTGAGCGGATACCCGAAGGTGACGACCTGACCGTTGGCCCGCCAGAAATCCAGAAACCCGGCGCGGTTGCTCAGGTGGTGGCCCGTTTGTGGAAAGTAGACGGTGGGAGTGCGGGGCAGGTCTTCGGGCGCAACGGTGCGGAGCACCTGTGACCAGCGCCGCGCCTGGTCTGCGGCCTGGGCCGCGGCAACACGCCGGGCCGCCTCACGCGGGGAGAGGGTGGGGGCAAAATCGGCCCCGGCGGGAGGGGTCGCCCGGTGATAGCCCAGGAGCACACTTCCAAGCACGACGAGCACCCCGACCAGCAGACTGATTTTTCGGAAGTAAGAACGCATACCACCCCTTCCATCTTTGAGATCTACGCTTCCCATCTTGTCCCTGTCCCTGAATACCTGTAGTGTACCACAGCTCCCGTTCTTGGCGCAGAAAACGAGCGTCTAGCATAGGAGGCAGGCTCCCCCCGTAGCTCACCTCTTGATGATATCGAACAACCCCGGCTGGATGGGGATGTCTGGCACGGGTTGGGCATCGAATGCTGCGCGGAAATCGCGCAGATGGAACGTCTGCACCGGCTGGTTCTTCTCCCCCCGCCGGTACATATCCAGCATGCGCCTGCCATCCACCACGACCGTCCCCGCCAGGTGGTAGCCCTCTGGCACGAAGAGATACCCTTCGGAACGGGCCGCAAAGTACCAGGTTGGCACGGTGCCGTAGGGAGCGCGGGAGGCATGGCGAACATACCAGAGGGTGATGAGCGACTTCTGATTGCTGTCATAGCTCCCCCCGATGACGCCCCGCCGGTACAGTTCGCCCACCACCTTCCACCCGTCGCGGTGGGGAAAGCCAAAGAACCCGCGCTCCGGGGGGTGGTCGCCGTAGCTCGCCAGGTAGATGGGCGGGC
>DAOTUF010000184.1:0-1689 GCA_034437495.1 Chloroflexaceae bacterium
GCCACGCCTCTCGCCACGCCTCTCGCCACGCCGACCGCCACGCCGACCGCCACGCCGACCGCCACGAGGCCGAACGCCACGCCGACCGCCACGAGATAGATATCAGCCGAAGGGCTGACCACCCTGATAAGGGCGGAGAGTTCGAATGGTTCGAGCGCGGGAACGAATTTCGAAAGAACGGGAACGACAAAACTCAGAATGACAAAAGCACCTAAGAACCAGCCAAGGCAGGAGGAGGCTCGCCGCGGAAACCACCAGCGCAGCGCATCACCAGAGATAGCGCCGATGGTAAAACCGCTGGCAAACAGCAATCCGCGTTCCCAGGTGAACCCACCAACGGCGGAAAGGATAGTGCCGAACAGCAGCGTTCCCACGAGCGGGGCAGCAGCCAGCAGCCACAGACGGGCGCGGCAGAGGGCGCGGAAGTGCGGGTCGTCGCCTGCGGCGTGGCGCACCTCCCACACCTTCAAGTCTTCGTCCAGGTCTTCGTGGATGCTCCGGGCGTAGCGGCGCAGGGCCAGGCCGCGGAAGAAGAGCCAGTAGAGCAGCGTGAACGGGTTGTCTATCAAGATGGTCGGGGGTCTGGTCGTATCAGGCATTATGGTTCCTCATCTCATCTCTCATCCAGGCTATCAACGTCTCTCCAGGGGCTATCCCGATCCCGTCAACCCATACCAGAGCGTCTTGAGTTCTTCAAATGAAATGACCCCGGCCAGGGCCGCAATCACCAGTCCGAAGAAAGCAAGCAGCAGGACGAGGAGCAGTACGCCGTAAATGCGGGCGGTGGCATTGCCAATATCATCCCCCAGGGTCATCCCAGTGCGCCCCAACGCGGCAAGCGGGTCGGGCCACCTTCGGGCGGGGGGCGAAGCGGAGCAACGCATCCGCTGGAGGCGCTGGTACATTGTTTCGACCTGCTGGTGGAGGCGGCGTCTCGCATCGGGGCACAGCGTGCCATCGGCAAGGTGGAAGTCGCCAGGCAGGTCGGCCTTACTCGCATAGAGCAAGGACCCCGCTTCTTGAAGGCGGAGCGGCAGGTTTTGCCCGGCCTCCAGCCCGATGCACACCTCGGCATCGGTGAAGGGTCGGTCATGGGGTTGGCGCAGGAGCGCTTCGGCCTCGTCGGGCAGCATCTCCCGCAGTTCCACCACCAGGGTGATGTGGTTGGCAAAGTAGAGGTCGAACCGGGCAATCCCTTCGAGCGGTTGGCGGGTTGCCACCACCATCGCCATCGTCCGGTCCTCGGCGACGGAGCGCATCCAGCGGAGGAAGGGTTCGTCAAAGACCGTGGGCGCATCCAGCATGCTCTTGAATTCATCAAGCAGCAGCACCACCTTGAGACCGCCCTGTTGGGCATAGCGGAGGGCGTGCTCCACGTCCGCTTTCGTGGGGTCAGGGGCATATTCCAGGGAGCGTAGGACCGGCTCAGGGCAGACCCCCTGCGGGATGTGGGGCAGCAGGCGGTTGAGCAGGTTTCGGAAAAATTTGGGTTGGGAGCGATCGTTATCCGCGCTGATATAGATGGGGCAGTAGGTCTCCGCGAGCCGGTCCGCCAGGCGAGCTTCGAGATACTTGAGCAGGCTGCTCTTCCCGATGCGGGACTCCCCCATCAGCAAGGCACTCCCCATCTGTTCCAGCCGCCCCAGGATGCGCCGCAGTTCCCGCTTGCGCCCGAAAAAGCGGTCTGGC
>DAOTUF010000185.1:0-3049 GCA_034437495.1 Chloroflexaceae bacterium
TGCTCATTCACAAAGAAGAACTTGACCAGCACGACCGTCACCGTTCCCTCGATGACCCCCAGGCCAGCGGGCGTGAGCGGCAGCGCGGTCAGCAAGGACGAAGCCAGGGCCACAAAGATAATGGTTGGCAGGGCCAGCGACAGACCCTCCGTGCCCAACGACTGAATGACAAAGAACAGGCGGAAGCCTTCGAGCAGCCACACCCCGGCCGTGAGCAGCACCAGGTTGGGGAGGATGGCCGGGCGAAACGAACGCAGCGCCGCATGTTCAAAGCGCCCGTAGACCGCGTTCAGGCTGTCGGGCAAGACTCGCCGGATGAGGGCGTCTATCCAGCGGATACCGCCAAACCAGGTCAGGAACCGATGGATGAAGGGGCTGAGCCAGCGCATCCCCGCCAACCCTGCCAGAATCAGCACGACTAGCAGTGCCCCGAAGCCAAAGATAATCTGTGTTTCAACGGGCATGCGGTTGCCAAAGGTGAGCCAGCCAGAGAGTACCAGCAGTCCGAACAGTGCCAGCATATCGAGCAATCGTTCGGCAAAGATTGTGCCAAAGGCCGCCGAAAACGATACCCGCCCGTTGTGCTTGAGCAGGTAGCCGCGATACGCATCGCCCAGTTTGGCCGGCATGATGCAGTTGGCAAACCAGGAAAGGTAGATGTATTCGGCCAGGGCCGGGAGCGAAGCCCAGCTCGTGCGCCCCTCTTGCAGGGGGACGCCTGCGTTGTGCAGGAGAATACGCCAGCGCAGCGCCCGCAGCGGAAAGGTCAGGTAGAACACCCCGAACCCGAGCAGCATCAGGGGCAGGCTGGCTCCCCGCATGTGCGCCCAGGTTTTTTGCGGGTCAATATCCAACCCGCGGAATACGAACAGCACGATGGCAACCGCAATCCCAAAGGAGATGAGCGTACGCGGGCTGCGCATCTTCTTCCAGAGCGAGAAGCCTTCCCGCTCAATCGCTTCTTCTTCGGCCTCCGACACTCCGAAGAGGACTTCTTCCGTCGGGTCCGGGTCTCCTTCCTGGAGCAACTTCTTGCTTTCAGCGTCTTGGGTCTGGAGGGTCACATCAATGTTTCTCATGGTTCACCATTGCTTGCATCATTGGACGGGTTCCGTATCTCCATCCTCATCGTGAGCGTTCCCTATCGTTTCCATCAATCCCCAGGCGGCGGCCAGTTGTATCCCCAGATGCAGCACATGCAGGTCTTCAAAGAGGTTATGCACGGCGACTGCTCCTATGATACCACAGCACCCCACCACGATACTCCGCCCGAACCAGTGGCGGGTCCGCAGCAGTGCAACTCTGGCCTGCCACCCTAGCACCCCCAGAAGACCCAGGTAGGCCGCCAACGCGCCCACCCCGGCTTCCGCAGCCAGGTGCAGGTAGAAATTATGCGCGTGCCCCTGCGAGGCGTACCAGGGGTGCAGCGTATAGGGTTCGGCCTGAAACCTGCCTCTCCCCTCATAGGCATGGGTATAGTTGCCCGGCCCGACGCCAGTGAGCGGGAAATGCTGCACCATCGCTGCCCCTGCCTGAAGATGCGCCATCCGCTCAACCACGGCAAAGTTCTGCGGTGTCACCTGAACGGTCCGCACATCGAACAGGCGCACGTTGCGGACGATGCTATCCAGCCGCTCCCCCAGGGCCGCGGGGACCACCTCTGCTCTGACCGCGACGACCAGCACCAGGACTGCGCCAGTGGCCGCGGGGATGGTCCATTTCCAGACGGTGCGGCGAATATCCCGTCTCAGGGTCATCCCCCACACCAGCACCATCGTCCCCAGGCCACCTACCGCGCCGAGCCACCCCCCGCGGGAAAAACTGGCCAGCAGCGCAGCCAGCACGATGACCAACCCGGTCCCGGCTCCGAGCACGAGCAGGAGCGAGACCGAGGCCGAGCGCCCCGGGGTGCGGGTCAGGTTCGGCAGGGTACCAGAACGAGTTAGCGACCACGCAGCCCCACCCGTGAGCGCCAGCGCCAGCGGCCACCCCATATTGAGATGGCCGGCAAACGAGTTGGGGTGCCCTATCGTCCCGTAAGCTCGCACGAACTGCCCACCCGCAATCTCAAAACTGGGTGGCCCCTCAGCCAGAACGAACTGCCCCAACCCGACCAGCGCACAGACGACCGGAGCCAGCAGCAGGCAGGCGACCAACCCCGATACTCGCCACCAGGAGAGCTTCTCGGAGGGGGTTTCCTGGTCCCCTGCTCCTCCTTGCAGGCTGTTGCGGGCTACCAGGTAGACCAGAACGACCGCACCCCAGCGGAGTGTCTCTTTCACCCCCTGCCCCTGACTATAGGGTGTCAGGGCGGTTGACAGCGCCAGCACCCATACCAGCACCAGCAGCACCGGGGTCAGGTGCCCGACCACGATGGGCCGTTCGGGATAGGCCAACACCCGCATCACCCACACCAGCGTCATCACCACCAGCGCCGCCTGGGTATAGCTCAGGCCCCCCGG
Source organism: Chloroflexaceae bacterium (assembly GCA_034437495.1). Taxonomy (GTDB): domain Bacteria; phylum Chloroflexota; class Chloroflexia; order Chloroflexales; family Chloroflexaceae; genus JAAUSY01. The sequence goes on from DAOTUF010000185.1 coordinate 2,463, forward strand.
CAGATGAACGATTTCCTGGACCGGCACCGAGAGGACTACCGCAGAGAGTGCCCACACCGGGTCTAGCAGCGTCAGCACCGCACCTGCGCCCAGGCCAACCAGCAGGGCCGCGTAGGGCAGGGGGAGCAGGGCCAGCGCACTGCCCAGAAGCCCCATCAGCAACCAGGGAACCAGGGAGGAAAAACGAGACATCCTATTTGATAGTCCTTCGTTCAAAGTGCATCCGGATCAATCCCCAATTCGCGCAGCCGTGCCGCCAGTTTCTCTGCTCGCTGCTCCGCGGCGCGACGAGCAGCGGCCTCGGCCCGGTGCGCGTCGGCCTCCTCGTCGGGGCGCAGCAGCGGCTTCCCACTGGCAAGGTCTATCAGCCGCAGCCGGTGCCCCACCGCCACTACCCGCATCCCCAGTTCCCGACTGATGAGCGACCCATCCCGCGCCGCTTGCATCCGTGCGTAGCGCCGGCCCACCAGCCGAAACCCCTGGAGCGCGGGGGTCAGGTACTCGCCCAACGGGTCAAACAGCAGGTATTCCCGCACCCCCATCAGGCGATAGCGCCTTCGGTTCGTCACCAGGTCTTTGGTGCGGGT
>DAOTUF010000186.1:0-10646 GCA_034437495.1 Chloroflexaceae bacterium
CAGGGGGGAGGAGGTGGAGCACAGGGGCCATCCAACCCTTCCCCGCCCTTCTTCACCGCGGCGCTGCTGAAGGGCCGCCGGAACTACCTGTGTCTGCGGCGCTACAAGATGATGCAGCGAACCGAAAACCTTCAGCCCGAAGAGTCCCGCCTGCTGCTCAAGATTCTCTTCTGGCTGCCAGGCACGACCAGCGGGGATGGCACCGAACTCCTGCTCACCGAGCGAGAACGCACCGCCTGGAACCGGGTCAATGTACCCGTTGATACCTGCATCGGGCACCGCTGCCCCGATTTCCACGACTGTTTCTTCTTCAAGGCGCGGCGACTGGCCGAATCCGCCCACATCGTCGTGGTAAACCACGCGCTGCTGCTGGCCGACCTGGTGTCGCAGTCCAGGGTGCTCCCCCCCTATGACCACCTGATTGTTGACGAAGCGCACAATGTGGAAGATGTGGCCACCGACCAGTTCAGCTTTGCGCTTGACCAGGCATCGCTCGTGCAATACCTCGACGGGTTGTACCAGACGGGCGGAGCGCGGAATGTGGGCGGGCTGCTTTCGGAGATACCGTTGTACTTTCGGGGGAGCACGGTTGAGCCGGACGAGGTGCGGCAGATTGAGCAGGTAAACCGCGACATCTTCCCGGCGATTGACCAGACCCGCGATGCGACCGCGCAGTTCTTCATCAGCCTGGCCGTCTTTGTGAACCAGGAGATGGCAGGAACAGAACAGGAACACGTCACCGAGCACCTGTATGATTACCGCCTGCGCATCACCCCGCCGCTGCGCCAAAAACCGGGGTGGGCCGGGGTGGAACATGCGTGGGACAACCTGAACCTGGCCCTCACCCACATTGGCGACGGGTTGACCCGCCTGGAACAACTGCTCCTGCACCTTGAACAGGGGGATGTGCCCGACTATGATGAACTGCTGCTGCGCGTACAGGCGGCCAGCCGGTTTGCCACCGAGGTGCGGGTCGAGGCCGGGCATATCATCTCTGGCGACGAACACAACATCTTCTGGCTGTCGCTGGACCGGGCGCGGGACGCGCTGACGCTCCACGCGGCCCCCCTCAGCGTGGCGGAGATGTTGCAGGCCAGCCTGTTTGCCCAGAAGCAGACCGCCCTGCTCACCTCGGCCACCCTCGCGGTCAATGACTCGCTGGACTTCATCAAGGGGCGTCTGGGACTGACCGAGGCGGAAGACCTGAAGCTAGAATCGCCCTTTGATTATCAGCGGCAGGCCATGGTCTACATTCCCAACGATGTGCCAGAACCCAACCAGCGCGGCTACCAGCAGAAGGTGGAAGAGGCCATGATACAGCTTGGCACGGCGTCTGGCGGGCGGATGCTGGCGCTCTTCACGGCAAACAGTGCGCTCCGTCGAACCGCGGCGGGTATTCAAGACGCGCTGGAAGACCAGGGGGTGGTGGTGCTCGGGCAGGGCATCGACGGGTCGCGGCGGGCGCTGCTGGAGCGCTTCAAGGAGTGTCCGGGCACGGTGCTGCTGGGGACCAGCAGCTTCTGGGAGGGTGTGGACGTGATTGGGGAGGCGCTTTCGGTGCTGGTGATTGCCAAGCTCCCCTTCAGCGTGCCGACCGACCCCATCTTTGCGGCCCGCAGCGAACAGTTTGCCGAACCATTTCTCAACTACACCATTCCGTTGAGTATCCTGCGGTTCAAACAGGGGTTCGGGCGCTTGATTCGCAGCAAAGATGACCGGGGGATTGTGGTGGTTCTGGACAAGCGGTTGCTGACGAAGCGGTATGGGTTGCAGTTCTTGCAATCGCTCCCCGCGACCAACGTTCGGGAAGGCCCGCTCAAGTGCCTGCCCCAGATAGCGACCCGCTTTCTGGGAGAACGGGGAGCGGATGGAACGTAGCCGGCGGTGCAGTATCATTCATCAGTCATCAGTGAGGGATATATGGCGACAGGAGAGACGATTCAGCGCGTGTGTATCTACGTCAGTGAGCGTGATATGTGGGATCAGCAGCCGCTCTACCTCGCGCTTCTGGAGCGGCTCCGGCAGGAGGGGGCGACCGGGGCGACCGTGTTGCAGGGAGTAGCCGGGTTTGGCCCGGGCCACGGGGTGCGGGCCGCCAGTATGGGCAACCGCGGCGAAAACATCCCCATGGTCATCGAGTGGGTGGACCGCGCCGACCGCATCCACCTGACGCTGCCGCACCTGGACGAGATGCTGTCCGATGCCCTGGTCACGATTGAGCACATCCATATCTACCGCGCAAAGCTGCGGTCGCGGGGGCCGTTCAGCAGCGACCAGAACGCGGGCGATATCATGCAAACCTCCATCCAGACAGCCACGGAGCGGGTAAGCCTGGGCAAGGCGATTGCCCTGATGCTGGCCTACAATCAGACCTTGCTGCCCGTGGTGGATGAGCAGAAGAAGATTGTGGGCATTCTGACCGAACTGGATATTGCCCGCCGCGGGCGGCTGCGGGTGCCGCTGCGGTTGCTGCCGCTGCTTACCAAGGAGGAGGGCAACGAGTTGCTGGCTCCGCTGGCCAACACCTCCGTCAGCGAGGTGATGAGCCGCGAATGGCGGAGCGTGCAGGCAAAGGCGCTCATTCCCCAGGCGCTCATGTTGATGATAGAGTGGGACTATACCTACCTGCCGGTGCTGGACAACAAACAGGTGTTGCAGGGGTTGCTGAGCTGGTCAGACGTGCTTTCTGCCGTCATCAGCCGGGACGATGGGTCGGAGGAGAGCAGCGGCGTGCGCGACGCCGATGAGCCGACGCCGGTGAGCCTGGTCATGCAGTCGCGCATCCCGCAAATCGAGCACACGACACCGCTCGGTGTGGCGCTGCAACGCTTGCTCGAATCGCCCGACCACTACCTGGTGGTGGATGAGCGGGGCTATGTGCAGGGCAGTGTGAGCGATGTGGGGGTGTTTCAGCGGTTGAGCCGGGCCGAACGTGCGCCGCTGCTGGCAGCCATGCAGCAAGACACCCCCCTGGATGTGGGGCAGGTGGCCGGGGCCAACCGCGGCATTGAGGTCATCCTGGAGCGCAACGTTCCCACCATTGCCCCCAGGGAGAACATTGTAGACGCCATCCACCGCCTGATGGACCTGCGCCTGGAGCGTGCGCCCGTTGTGGATGAAGATGGGTTGCTGGTGGGCATCATTGCGCGGGGGGGGCTGCTGCGGGCGCTGACGCAGGAGAGCCGGTGAGGGAGAATTGCTTTCCCCTCACGGCAGCGGCACAACCACCACGTCCCCCCCACCGCTCCCCTCCCCCGCCGAAACTGGCAGTCGCTCGCCGCTCACCACATCGTACAGCCCCAGGGCCAGGTGGTGCGACCCACCGAGGGGGTGGGAGTGTGCGGGCAGAGGGATGGTGTGGAAGGTGACGAAGCGGTCGCCCCCGCGCCACTCGCGTGAGGGGTAGCCGAGCGCATCGTGCTGCCCAACCAGATGCCCGGTCTCGTCGCGCAGGTGCAGGAAGACCCGCAGGTCGCGCCCGGTGGGAGAATGCACCCGCCAGAAGAGCGTCACAAAGAGTGGTTCCCCGTCCCCCGCTATCTTCTCCTCAACGGTTATCCCCTCAAGGTGCAGTCCCCCCACCCGAACATCCATGGGAGTCACCGGGGCAACCGGCCAGGTGCCCGGCTCCGTTCCCTCTCGCAGCGGGGGTAGAATGACTTCCAGGAACGTGCCTGTATACTGCCCGCGCTCGTTCAGCATATCCTGCCCGCTGGCCCCCTGAAGGAAGCGGACCACCCGCGGGTCGGTGGGAGTGGCGGGGGAGATGAGATAGACACTCCGCTGGCCGGGGCGGGCCAGCAGCCAACCGAACCGCGCATCGAACCAGTGAGCAGTGTGGGAGCGCGAGGAGAGGGAGAGGTAGGTGGGGTGGCGGTAGTATTCCTCCGAGAGGTACAGGTCTGCTTCCGGCGGAATATCGTCGGCCAGACGGGCCAGGTCAGCCGCGTAGTGCATATATTCGTAGAACAGAGCGGGGCGGGCGGCCCATCGCCCGAAGTAGCCGGGGATGCTGCTGCCCGCGGCAACCAGCACCAGCACGGCCCCAACCGCAGCGGTGGCTCCCCCCGCGACCGGTAGTGCGTGGCGAGCGATGAGCCGTTGCAGCGCTTCAGGCGGGCGGGCCAAGGGGAGCGCCCACAGCAGCATGGTGGGGGGAGCCGCGCCAATGGTGCGGAGGAAGTGGGGGCTGTCCTGTGAGAGCACGCCGGGCACGACCAGCACCCCCCACCAGAGCAGAAGCAGGGCCATGGCTGGCTCGCGGACGCGCCACAGGGCGAGCACGGCCCCTCCATAGAAGAGCCACCCCACCGCCAGGGGCAGGGCCGGTGCGCCCGGCAGGTTGAAGAAGCCCATCGGGTCTCCCTGCCAGCCAACCATCAGGAGCGCGGCCCACGCATGTTCGGCAATGCGCTGCCCGCACCTGAGCACGGGCACATCCCCCGTGCAAACGCCAATCTGCCCCAGACGTTCGCTCCAGTCGGCGGGGTGGTGCAGGAAGTGGAGCAGCAGCGGGGCCGTGATGAGTGCGGCCAGCACCAGCATCAGGGCGAGGCCGCGCCAGCAGCGCCGCAGCAGGGGCCGGTGCCACACCGCCAGATAGACCACGAAGAGCACCACGAGCACGGGAACCAGGCGCGAGGCGGTGTAGGTGTGGGCTACCAGCCCCAGGCACCCCCCCGCCGCGGCCCACCCCGCCCAGGTGGGGCGGGTAGTGCGGTCTGGCGCAAGGGAGCGCAGCAGCAGCCACGCCCACAGGGTCAGCAGGAGCGGGAGCAGGCTGGCCCGAAAGCCGATGCGGTTGATGTGGAGCAGCCAGGGAGCCACGGCGGTCAGGGCAGCGGCCAGCACTGCTCCGCGTTCCCCGATGGTGCGGCGACCAGCCAGAAAGACGACCGGCACCAGCGCGGCCCCCGCCAGGGCCGCAGGCAGCCGCACCGCCAGCACCGTTTGCCCGACCAGGCAGATAGCCGCCGCCACCAGGTACATATAGGCAGCTTCCTTGCCCGTATAGTCGGAGAAGAAGACCGGGGCATTGCCTTCGAGAATGTGCCGTGCCAGCATGCCGTTGGAGGCTTCGTCGTGGTGGAGGGGAGGGGGAAGGGTGTCGAGCCGGTAGAGGCGGAGCGCAGCAGCGAGAACCGTCAGGAAGAGCAGCAGAAGCAGCAGGAGCATCCGCGAGGTGCGGGGTGATAGTATCATTGGTTCGTCCCGGTCTCTTATCTCCATGCGACTGGTCGGGGAAACGGCTCCCCCGACGGTTCCAACAGTGGAGATGATACCAGAAAATCAGGGGGAACAGGCAATAGAACGAAGTTGTCTACCGGCAGGGGATGGCCGGGGAGGGGAGCAATGTGTGCTATCATACCCGGTGTGTAGGCACCCCCTGCCATGGGTCAGTGCTCTTCCCTCCGGGCTGGTTGAGGCAGCACGGAGGACACTCTGATTACCATTTGATAATCTCATCACACGATTAACAGAAAATCAATGCAGAGATTTGGGGAAAAGTTGCGTGCTCTTCGGAGCCAGCGCGGTATGACAACATCACGACCGACCAGCTTTTGCTTGACGACCGGGAAGTAGAGGAGGAAGGATAGAGCGATGCACCTCTTTGTAGAACACGGCACGCAGATTGTTCGGGAAACCGGCCACGCCCTGCTTCAGGCGATGCAGCAGGGCGAAACCCGCCTCATCGGAGCGAAATCGACCGCCATTGACCTGCTCACCGAAGCCGACGAAATGGCCCAAAACCTGATTGTGCGCCGCCTCCGCGAAGCCTTCCCCGACCACGGCATCGTTGCCGAAGAGGGCGACCAGGAGGCAGCGCAGCACGACTATGTGTGGGTGGTCGACCCGATTGATGGCACCACCAACTACTGGCACCGCCACCCCGCTTTTTGCGTCTCCATAGCGCTGTGCCACCACGGTGAACCCATCGTCGGCGCAGTCTACGCGCCGTGGATGGATGAGTTGTTCCGCGCCTCCCGCGGTGGCGGAGCCTTCTGCAACGACCAACCCCTGCACGTCTCACGTGCGGACCGCCTGGACCAGGCCGTGGTTGCCACGGGCTTCCCCTACCAGCGGGCACCGGGGAGCGACAACAACCTCGTGGAGTTTGGCCGCGTGATGCCCTTTGTGCAGGGCATCCGGCGCTGCGGCTCGGCTGCGCTCGACCTGGCCTACGTTGCCGCGGGTCGTCTGGATGGCTACTGGGAATTTCACGTCAGGCCATGGGACATCATGGCCGGCATCGTGCTGGTACAGGAGGCAGGGGGGCAGGTCTCGCGGGTGCGCACGGAGGGCGAAATGGCCGGGTCGGGCGGTATCCTGGCAACCAACGGCCATATCCACACCACCCTCCACCGCCGCGTGGTGGGCGAAGAGGCGGAGGAGCATAGGACCTCCTGATAGGACAGAAAAAGCTGTTATAATAGTCTCTAATGGCAGGAATAGAGAAGGAGTATCTATGGGTGTTGCACAACAGGACCAGGACCATCAGGCCGCAGCGAGCAACCACCACCGTGACGTACGCAACGAACCACCGGAGGTATTGCAGCGCTACTACCGAGACATGTTGATGATCCGCCGCTTCGAGGAGCGGACGGGCGAAATGTACACGAAAGCCAGAATCGGTGGATATTGCCACCTCAATCTGGGCGAGGAAGCGACGATAGTCGGCGTGATGGAAGCGCTCCGACCCGAAGACTACATCTTCACCAACTACCGCGAACATGGCTACATCCTGGCCCGCGGCGTGGCTCCCGGCTCCATTATGGCCGAGCTGTTTGGCAAGGAGACCGGCGTCTCCCGCGGGCGCGGCGGCTCGATGCACCTCTTCTCCTCTGAGCACCACTTCCTGGGCGGCTACGGGATTGTCGGGGGGCAGATGCCGCTGGCGGTGGGAGCCGCCTTTGCCCTGAAATATCGAGGACAGGCAGGCATCGTCCTCTGCCATGTGGGGGATGGAACCACCAACATCGGGGCCTGGCACGAGTCGCTCAACCTGGCCCGGCTCTACCGTCTGCCGATTGTCTTTCTCATCATCAACAACGGCTTCGGGATGTCCACCACGGTGGAAAAAGGCTCGGCGGAGCCTGACCTGTTCAAGAAGGGGTGTGCCTATCGCATCCATGGCGAGCGTGTAGACGGACGCGACGTGCTGGCAACCCGCGATGTCCTGCACCGTCTGCGGGAACGCGCCGAAACCGAAGGCGAGCCATCCATCCTCGAAGCCGTCAGCTACCGCTTCCGCGGGCATTCGGTGGTTGACCCGGCGAAGTACCGCAACGAAGAGGAGGTCCAGCGCGAACGGGCCGACGACCCGTTGCAGCGCTTCGCGCACCTTCTGCAAGAAGCCCACATGGTCGAACCGGGCTGGTTCGCTCAGGTCGAAGAAGCCGTCGATCAGGAGATCCAGGAGGCCATAGACTTCGCCAACAACAGCCCGGATCCGAAGATTGACGACCTGTTCACCTATATGTACGCCACCCCCGTAGCAAATGCAGCAGGCAGGAGATAGCACGATGCCAGTGAAAACCTATCGGCAGGCGCTCAACGAGACGCTGCGCGAAGAACTGAGGCGCGACGAAAACGTCTACCTGATTGGAGAGGAAATCGGAATATTCGAAGGCTCGTACAAAGTTACGGCGGGCTTGCTGGACGAGTTTGGCCCCCGACGCATTGTCGACACCCCCATTTCCGAAGAAGGCTTCGTCGGTCTGGCTATCGGGTCGGCCATGCTCGGCCTGCGCCCGGTCATCGAGATTATGACCATCAACTTCAGTCTGCTGGCAATGGACCAGATTGTCAACCACGCCGCGAAGATCCACTACATGTTTGGCGGGCAGACGAAGGTTCCCCTGGTGCTGCGGACGCCGGGCGGTGGTGGGCAGCAGTTAGCCGCCACCCACTCGCAAAATCTGGAGGTGATGTATGCCCATATCCCCGGCCTGAAGGTCGTCGCCCCCGCGACCCCTGCCGATGCCCGCGGGTTGCTGCGAAGTGCCATCCGTGACGACGACCCGGTCATCTTTGTCGAAAACCTGGGGCTGTACAACACGAAGGGCGAAGTACCCGACGACGGGGAGGACGGCACCGTCCCCATCGGCGTGGCGGACATCAAGCGAGCGGGCAAGGACCTCTCGCTCATTGCGTACTCCTTGAAAACGGTGATGGCCATGCAGGTCGCCGAAAAGCTGGAACAGGAGGGCATCAGCATCGAGGTGGTGGACCTGCGCTCGCTCCGACCGCTCGACCGCCCCACCATCCTCGACTCGGTGCGGAAGACCAGCCGGGCCGTCGTCATTGAAGATGACTGGCGTTCCTACGGGGTCGGGGCCGAAGTAGCCGCGACCATTCAGGAAGAAGCGTTTGACTATCTCGACGCCCCGGTGCGGCGCGTGGCCTCCACCGAAGTGCCGCTGCCCTATGCCAAGGTGCTGGAGCGAGCGGCGATGCCTGACGAGCAGCGGGTGCTGGATGCAATCTACAAGACCCTGGAAGGAACCAGAAGAGCATAGGAAGGGGGAATCACCATGGCCGAAGTAACCATGCCGCGCCTGAGCGACACCATGCAGGAGGGGACCATCGGGCGCTGGATGAAGCAACCGGGCGACCACGTGGAGAAAGGCGATATCCTGCTCGAAATTGAGACCGACAAGGCGACGATGGAGTATGAAGCCTACGAGAGCGGGACGCTGACGAAAATCCTGGTGCAGGAGGGACAGACGGTCGCTATCGGGACTACCATTGCCCTGATTGGCGAGGGAGCGCCAGAGACCGCCGCTCAGGATGGCCCATCCGCACCCGCGCCATCAGAGCCATCAGAGCCATCAGAGCCATCGAAGGGGAAAGAAACGGAACCGACCCCTGCTCCTCCCCCGTCGCAGGAGACCGACGGCAAGCCCCGGGCTGCCCCCTCGCCTCCCACAACAACCACTTCCGATGGCGAACGGGTGAAAGCCTCGCCGCTGGCCCGCCGCATCGCCGCAGACTATGGGGTGGACCTGCGTCAGGTGCAGGGCACGGGGCCGGGCGGACGGATTATCCGTCAGAACGTGGAGGACTTCTACCAGCAGCAGGGAGCAGCACCCGCCGAACCCCCTGCCACCGGCGCGACCACCCGCCTGGAGGACGAGAAGGAATATGTCCCCTCCCCCGGGATGCCGCCATCGTCTCCGCCCACCCCCCTCAGCCGCATGCGCCACGCCATTGCGACCCGCATGACCGAGGCCAAAAACGGCGTTCCCCACCTCTATGTCACCAGCGAGATTGATATGGGGGAGGCGCTGGCCCTGCGCAAGCAACTGAACGAGAGCAACGCGGCCCCGGTCAAGATTTCTGTCAATGATATGGTTGTCAAGGCCGTGGCCAGGACCCTGCGCGAGTTCCCGGTGCTCAACAGCAGCTTCGTAGCGGGAGCCAACGGCAAGCCCGGTGTGGCGCACTACGAGCGCATCAACATCAATGTGGCTGTGGCGGTTGAGGAGGGGCTGATTGTGCCCGTGGTGACGGACGCCGATGTCAAGAGCCTGGGCACCATCGCCGCCGAAATTCGCGACCTGGCCGCCCGCACCCGCGAGGGCAAAATCAAGCAAACGGAACTGGAAGGGGGAACGCTCACCGTCTCGAACCTGGGGATGTACGACGTGGTGGAGTTTGCGGCTATCATCACCCCGCCCCAGGCCGCGGTGCTGGCGGTTAGCTCGGTCCGACGGGTGCCGGTCGTCCGCGATGACCAGGTCGTGGTTGGTGAGATGATGAACGTGACCCTGAGCGCCGACCACCGCGTCACCGATGGCGCGACGGTAGCCCGCTTTCTCCAGTGGTTCAAGAGCCTGATGGAAGCCCCGCTCAAGCTGCTGGTGTGAGCCGCTTGAGCGCGATACGATGATACGGGTGATACTACGGGTGAACAAGGAGAGATGAACGGTGAATCAGGTGAATCAGGTAAATCAAACGATAGAAACGCTCCAGGCCGAAACCGAAACATTGAAGCAGCGCGTTGCCGAGTTGGAACACACCACGGCAGCGCTCCGTCGGACGGAAGCGATCCTGCGGGCCGTTGTTGATGCAGTCCCCGGCTACATCTTCGTGAAGGACCGCGACTTTCGCTATATCCTTGCCAACCAGGAAATGGCCAGGGGCCTGGGAACCACCCCGGAGACCATCCCTGGCAAGGATGATTGGGAGGTAGGCTTTCCGGAAGAATTGATTCTCGGCTCTCCCGAAAAGGGGATTCGTGGCTTTCGGACGGATGACCAGGCGGTGATGGAGCGGGGAGAGTATCTGCACAACCCCTACGACCCGGCCACCGTTGCCGATGGAGTCCACATCTTCGACACCCAGAAAATCCCCCTGTACGAGGCCGACGGGCAGATTTTCGGGATACTTGGCATCGCTCGTGATGTCACCCGTCAGAAGCAGGCGGAAGAAGCGCAGCGACGGTTGGAATATGAACTTCAGCAGACCAACGCCGAACTGGAGCAGCGCGTCGCCGAGCAAACTGAGAACCTGCGCTTCTTCCAATCTCTAGTTGAAAATTCCCCCGATGGAATCGGAATATCTGATCTCAACGGGGTCATCACCTACGCCAACTCCGCACTGAAAGCACTCACCGGCTATGGCGATGCCCTGGTAGGGATGTC
>DAOTUF010000187.1:0-17631 GCA_034437495.1 Chloroflexaceae bacterium
CTGCTCAGGGGCCGGGTTCAGTCGGATCTTGTGTGCTCGTCGGATAGTGCGCATTCTGAGTACTCCTGTTCACTTTCGGGTAGGTTTGGCCCATCTAGCTCTACCTCCTCCGCTGCCGGGTCGGGGTGCTCCCCGGCCTGCGCTGGCCCGACGAGGGTCAGCACGCTGGTGATGGCGCTGGCAATGCCCTGGAGCAGCAGCAGCAGAGCGCCGACGATGATCATCGTTTTGATTGGATAGCGTGGCAGCCCGCTGGGGTCCGGTGATTGTTCGAGGATGGACCAGGACGACCAGACGAACGACCACGAGGCAATGATGATGAAGAGGCAGAAGGGGATGAGAAACACCACGGTGCCCAGGAGATTGACCAGCGCCTTGCGGCGCGGCGAAAACCGGCTGGAGAAGACATCTACCCGGACGTGCCCGTCGTGTTTCAAGGTGTAGGCCGCCCCGAAGAGAAACACCAGGTCATACAGATACCACTGCGTTTCAACCAGGGCGTTCGAGGTGAGGTTCTGGCCGATGGCCTGGCCGACAAACCGTCCGAACACGTTCCAGGAGCCAATCAGGACCACCAGGGGAACCAGCCAGGCAGCGGCGGTTCCCGTCCAGTGGGTCACGGTCTCAATCCCCGCCCGGACCTGCTGAAGCTGGTGGGTCGCTGAACGAATACGTTGGATGATGCCCGGCTCCATGGGTCTCACTCCCCCCTCCTTTTTCTTTCACGCGCATGCTATTATACCATTAGATGCCATCCTAATTTGGGGTCTGACTGCGTTGATTCAGGTACGGAGTTGAGGCACCGCAGGTCAGAGGTCGGTTTTCCGCTGGTTGCCCGGTCGGGTCTCTCAGCCCTTTTGCATCCTTTGCGTCTCGGAAAAAGAAACTCATTCCATGGAATCTTTTACAACCTATCTTCCCATTGACCGCTGCTATGCCATATTTCAAGGGAAGGACCTTCCGGGTCGGACGCAAGGGGCAACCCTGTTTGCTGATATCTCTGGCTTCACCCCCCTGACGGAGTCGCTGCTGCGGGTAGCTGGCCCTGGTCGTGGGGCCGAAGAACTGACCCACCAACTCAACCAGGTCTATGAAAGCCTTATCCCCGAAGTCCACCGCTATGGCGGGAGCGTCATCATGTTCGGCGGCGATGCTATCATCTGCTGGTTCGACGGCGACCACGGCTTCCGTGCCGTAGCCTGTGCTCTGGCGATGCAGCAGGCCATCCTCCGCTTTGCTTCGACCACCACCCCCTCCGGGGTCGTGGTCTCGCTTGCGATGAAAGCTACCATTGCCACCGGCCCGGCCCGTCGTCTCCTCGTGGGCGACCCCTCCATCCAGGTGATGGACGTGATAGCCGGGGCGACGCTCGACCAGGTAGCCGCGGCAGAAAGGTATGCCAGCCGGGGCGAAGTCGTCGTCACCTCCGACACCCTGCGCCACCTGGAAGGAAGCGCCGAGGTTGGTGGGTGGCACCGCGATGCGGAAAGCAGCGAATCCTATGCCATCGTGACCGGGCTGACCCGTACCGTGCGGGAAACCCCCTGGCCCACGGTGTGTTTTCAGCCCGCGGTGTCCGAATTCGAGGTGCAGCCCTGGATTCTGCCCCCGGTGTACCGACAGCTGCGGGCCGGGCAGGGACAATTTCTGGCGGAAATCCGCCCGGCGGTGGCACTGTTCTTGCAGTTTCATGGCATCGACTATGACCACAATGAGGCCGCGGGCGCTCATCTTGACGCCTACATCCGGTGGGTGCAAAACACTCTGGCGCGGTATGAAGGGTTTCTGCTCCAGGTGATTATGGGCGACAAGGGCAGCTATCTCTATGCCTCCTTCGGGGCCCCCCTCGCCCACGACGACGACCCCTCGCGGGCTGTCGCCGCAGCGCTCGACCTGGTTGCTCCCCCACCAGAACTGGCCTTTATCACCGGCGTGCAGATTGGGATTACACGCGGGCTGGTGCATGCTGGAGCCTACGGCAGTAGCCAACGGCGCACCTATGGCGTTCTGGGAGACGAAGTAAACCTGGCGGCACGGTTGATGGCAAAAGCCGAACCCGGGCACATTCTCGTGTCGGGGCGTATCGCCTACAACACCAGCCACATCTACAACTTTGAGCCGATGGGCATGGTGCAGGTGAAGGGCAAGCAGGAGCCGGTGCCCGTCTCGCGGGTGCGGAGCCGCAAACTGCCCACGCAGCAGCAGACCAATCTCCTCTTTACGACGGCTCTGGTCGGGCGTGACCGCGAACTTGGCCAGTTTGACCGTATCCTCAAGATGGTGCTTCGGGAGCGGCGCGGTCACATTGTGCGGGTCGAGGGGAGCGCAGGGATAGGCAAGAGCCACCTGGTTGCCGCGTTCGACAAACGGGCCGTGCATCGGGGGATGCAGGTGTTGCTCGGAGCCTGCCAGAGTATCAGCCAGAATATCGCCTACGCGCCGTGGCAGCAAATCTTCCGCGCCCGCTTCGGTATGGCCGACGTCCCGATGGCTCCGCCGGTACCGTCCTCCCTCTCGTTCGCGTCTCCCTCCGACCAGATAGCCCGCGTGGAGCAGCAGGTCGCCCAGATAAACCCGGACTGGTTGGTCCGCCTGCCCCTGCTTGGCGACCTGCTGGACCTCCCCATCCCTGACAACCCGACCACCGCAGCGTTTGAACCGCGGCTGCGTCAGGAAGCGCTCTTTACCCTCGCCGTGGACCTGATGCGCACCTGGTCGAAAGAGCAGCCCATACTGCTCGTGCTGGAAGATATCCACTGGATGGACGAGGCATCGCAGGGGTTGACCCTCGCGCTGAGCCGGGTGCTCGCGGAGATGCCCGTCTTGTTGACCCTGGTGCATCGTCCGCCGCTGCACGAAGACCGTCCCTTCCTGCCCGAACTTTCCAGCATGGCCGTTCACCATGCCATCAACCTGAGCGAACTGTCATCGGAAGGGGTGCAGACCTTGATAGCCGACCACCTTCAGGCTCCTATCTCCCCGCTCGGGCTTGCGCTCATCCAGGCCAAGGCCCAGGGCAACCCCTTCTTTCTGGAAGAGTTGGTAGACGCGCTGTGCGAAACGGGCAGGCTCGTGCAGCAGCCAGATGGCGTCTGGACGCTCTCCGACGCGGTTATCCAATCGCTGGTGGATGCGCGGTGTCTGGTGAAGGCGAGTACGGGGGAATGGTCGCTCGCTCCCAACGCGCCGCTGGCGGCGGTCTCGCTCGGCCTCCCCGACTCGGTCTACGGGGTGGTGCTGTCCCGTATTGACCGCCTCCCCGAAGAGCACAAGCTGACGCTCAAAGTCGCCAGCGTCATCGGGCGCGTGTTCGATATTGACCTGCTCTGCGAGATACACCCCGCCCACCCCCATCGGGACACCCTCCTGGAACAGGTGCAGATGGCAGAATCGCGTGATTTTACGCGGCTGGAAATCCCCCCGCCCCGCCTGACCTACATCTTCAAGCATAGCGTGACCCAGGAAGTGGCCTATGACACGCTGCTCGAATCGCAGCGGCGCGACCTGCACCGGCTGGTCGGGGAGACCCTGGAGCGGCTGCACCCGGACGCCATCGAGCAGATGGCCTATCACTACAGCCGCAGCACCGTGCGCGACAAGACCCTGTTCTACCTGGACAAGGTGGCGCGGAAGACGCAGCGCGAGTATGCCAATGAAACAGCGCTGGCCTACTATAACCAGGCGCTTGCTCTGGAAGAACGGTGGGAGTGGCGGCGCGGGCAGATCGAGGTGCTGCACACGATGGGGCGGCGGCAGGAGCAAGAAACAGCCCTGCGGGCCCTGGACGTTTCCCCCGATGCTCCCGTCTTTGTGGTGGCGTCGTTGTGGGAACAGTATTACGAGGCAACGGGGGACTATGCCCAGGCCCATGCATCGGTCGAACGGGCCCTCGCGGACTGCCGGGTGCGAGCGGACAACATCGGGGAGGCGTGCAGCCTGTCGCACCTCGGGTCCATCATCTACCGCCAGGGAGACTATGACCAGGCGCGGACGTGGTATCTCCAGGCCCTCGAACAGTTTCAGAAGGAAGCAGCAGAAACCTACCCCGACCAGGCGTTCTGGATTTTCATTGAAACGCTCAACGGGTTGGGGGATATCTCCTTCCGTCAGGGGATGTTTGACCAGGCCCAGGGATATTTCGAGCAAGCTTTGCACCTGAGCCGCGCCCGCAACCACCGCAAGGGCGAGGCCGATGTGTTGAACAACCTGGGCGGGATGTTCTCCTATCAGCAGCGGTTTTCCGAGGCGCTGACGCACTACCAGCAGGCGCTCGAACTTCAGCGGACCATTGGCGACCGCTCGGGCGAGGGGGCCAGCCTGGGGAATGTGGCCCAGGTCATCCAGGTGATGGGCGACTATGGGCGGGCCGGGGACTACCTTTCGGCTTCCCTCGCCATCCAGCAGGCCACCGGCAACCGGTGGAACGAAGTCAATGACTGGAATGACCTGGGGTTGCTGCACCTGGAACTGGGCGACCTGCCCAGGGCGTGGGAGTGTTTGCAGCAGGGCTTGTCCATCGGGCAGGATATTGGCGATGAGGCGGGGCAGGCGTATATCCTGGCAAACCTGGGGTTGGTGGCCTATGAGCAGGGGCGCTTGCAGGAGGCGGAAACGATTCTGTCCGATGGTCTGGAACTGTCGCAGACGCTCGATGATTCCTACCTCGTGGCTATCTTTCTGAGCTACCTGGGGATGGTCAGCCTGCGGGCCAACCAGGTTGACCGGGCGATTGAGCAGGCAGAGCAGGCCCTGACCATCCGCCGCGAACTGGACCTACCCGTGAGTACCACCCACAACCTGGCGACCCTGGCGGCAGCCTGGCTCCTGCGGGGCGACCCGGCCACGGCGCTGGACTACGCCCGCCAGTCCCGGGCCATTCTCGATGACTGCCGGGGAGAGGGACCGGAGACCCCGCAGCGAGATTATTTCCTGTGTTCCCAGGTGCTTGCCCGCGCCGGGGAGCCAGAGGCCGCCCATGCCACGCTCCGGCAGGCCCACGAGTTGGTGATGGCGCGGGCAGAGAAGATAACCGACCCGGCCCTGCGACACTCCTTCCTCGAACGGGTGCCCATCAACCGCCAGATAGTGGAGGCGGTGCGGCAGAGCGTGCCCGCAGATGGGGACCGATGACGGAGGAGAGCCGGGCGACTCCAGCCTCTCGCCGCTCCCCCATTTTGAAAAAACCTCCACCTGTGATATCATTATGTATGAAAGTCCAGTGCTCGTTGCTCTGAACTATGAATAATCGAGAACGAGAACGAACAATGACCGCTTCTCCCGTCCGGACTTCCCCCCTTGTTTCCCCTGAGATATGACGACCCTCCCCCTCTCCCGGTCCTTCCGCAGAGAGAGGGGGAGGGAAAGAACGAAACAGGAATCGGTGGCACCGAAGCCGCACGGCGCGTCTCCGACGCCAAATCGTGCTGGCCAGTTTCGGAATGCCGCGTTTCCTTGAGGAACGCAAAAAGCAACGGTGAGGAAGGACGGAAGCCTGACGCACGGAATGCGGAGCATCGGGAGTATCAGCAGTATCAGGAGTATCGGCAGGAGTCGTATTTGTGGAGAAAGGAAAGAATCCCATGAGCAAAGCAGAGATTGTGGTTCGTTTGCCAGCAGAAGCCCACGGGCTGCCCCAGACGGAAGAGTATTGTATAGTGGCTCAGAACGGGCGAGAATGGGCGGTCAGGCTGCACGACTACCGAGAAATGTACCTCGTACCGGGTCTCTATGAAAAAATCCTTTCGGATACCCTCCACTGCACCTCACCTGATGTGGTTGCGTCCCTGCTCACGGAGCAGGTTGGACAGGAGGGGCTTTCGCCTTCGGGTCTGACCGTGCTCGAAGTGGGGGCCGGAAGCGGGCTGTCTGGCGCGGCCCTCCGACGGAAGGGTATTGAAACCGTCGTGGGCATTGATATCATTGAGGAAGCCCGAACCGCCGCCCGGCGCGAACACCCTTCTGTGTATCATGCGTATTACGTCGAAGACCTGTGCAACCTCTCGGACCAGACCCGCAAAGAACTGCGAGGATACCACTTCAACTGCCTGATATGCGTCTCGGCTCTGGGGTTGAACCACGTTCCTCCCCAGGTCTTTGCCCACGGCTACAATATGATTGCCAGCGGAGGATGGGTCGTGTTCAACGTGCGCGAACACACCTTCGAAGACCGCCACGCTACCGGGTTTACCCGCCTCGTCCAGCGGATGGCGGCTGAAGGAACCATGGAAATCCTGCTCACGCGCACCTACCGCCACCGCTTTGCCGTTGATGGCACCCCCATCAACTATACCGCGATGGTGGCCAGGAAGCGTGAAGGGGTCCCCCTGGATACCCTGTAATGCAATGATTAATGATTAATGATAGCCGTGCGCCCAGGACCGAATCCCCCCCCTGATTGTCTTGATTGCCTTGATTGCCTTGATTGACGATGGTCTTTCCCTCGACGGTGCGCCGCTCCTGCTCCCCGGCGGAGCGGTGGCCCACGAGGGAAAGGGATGTATTGCGCTCGCTCTGTTCCCTCTTTAGCGCTCCCCAGAACATGGTATGATACAGATGAGACCAGCAAATGGGGGACCCTGCAAGACAGGCTCCTATGCTATAATCACTATAATGCGATACTCAGGATTGGGACAAGGGAGCATCGAACGATCGTGAGTCACAACCCGGGCCAGCAGCATGACCCACGCGATTGCCCACACTGTCAGCAGGGTTTTCCCGCCTCCGCCCGCTTCTGCCCGCACTGCGGAGCATCGGCAGGGGAGCCAGAACCAGACAATAGCTCGCTTCCCGGCGGGCAAAAACCGCACGTCTTGCAAGACACCCTGAACCTCCGCGAGCTTCGAGAGGCCGTCGAGACGGGGTTGTCGTGGTGGGAACAGCAGGTGCAGGTGGCCGAAGGCGTGGCGCGAGAGCAGGCTCATACGGCGGTTCAGGCCCTCAACCGGGCGCTTGATAGTCTTTCGGAGCACCTCGAACACGGTCAGGAGTCGGTGAAAATCACCTCGCGCCTCCCCCCACGGCGGAGCTACCGGGTGGGGTGCCCGGTGTGCGGGCGCGGCAACCGGGCCGGGGCGCGGTTTTGCCAGTCGTGCGGGTCGCTGCTCCCCGACTCCCCCCCGGGAGAAGGCCGCGTCTCCCGACGGCTCTCTATGCACATTGCCTCACAGAGTGACCAGGGGCAGGTGCGCCAGAACAACGAAGATACGTGTTATACTGGAACCCTCCGGTCGGCTTCTCAAGACCCGGCCATCCTCTTGCTGGTTGCCGATGGCATGGGAGGGGCCCGGGCCGGGGAAAGGGCCAGCCAGATGGCAAGCGAGACCATCCAGCAAGAGTTGGTGCAAGGGCTGCGCACCCGCCAACCCGCGACCCTGGAGGAGTGGCAGGACCTGCTCCGTACGGCGGCGACGACCGCCAACCAGCATATCTATGCTCAGTCCAGAGCCTCCGCCGACCACCGCGGGATGGGAACGACGCTGACCGTGGCGCTCATTGTGGGGGGCAGGGTTCATCTGGCGCATGTGGGAGACAGCCGGGCCTATCTGCTCAGTCCGCTCAATCCCCAGGGCGTGGAAGATGACCACGACTATGCCCCCCTGGTTCAGTTGACCACGGACCATACGCTGGTGGCCCGCCTGGTCGATATCGGGCACCTGACGGTGGAAGAGGCCCGCGCTCTGCCTCAGCGAAATATGCTCTACCGCGCTCTGGGAACCGAGCCGGTCGTGGAAATCGATACCATGAGCCACCCCCTGCACGGGGGGGAGGTGCTGCTCCTTTGTTCGGATGGCTTGACGACCCATGTCGAAGACCACGAACTGACCGACCTGATCGTGCAGGCTCCGAACCCCGAATCGGTGTGTGCCCAGATGGTGGCCCTTGCCAACCGACGAGGAGGCAAAGATAATATCAGTATCATTGTGGCGAAGGTCGAAGAAGATTGAGGGATATTCATAGCCGCGTACATCACGAAGAGCAGGAAGAAAGGGAGCAAGAGTTCCATGGACCAGGCCAGACCCGTTCCCCTCTTTGGGGAACGCTACGAGATTGTCGCTGAAGGTGAACAGGCCCACGTCGAAGTGATAGACCGGGAGCCATGGCACCGCTGCTGGGGATGTGGCACCACGATGAACGGACCGGAGGAGTCCTTTTGTGCCAACTGTGGGGCCGATTTGCGCGACCGGCGCTACCACGGCGTACTCACGTCCGACGCCAGTGGGATACCACTGGTCTCGATGGTCAAAGACGAAACCGCCCGCGCCTTCCTCCCTCCCATCTGGGATCAGGTCGAAGAAGGGGGCACGATGTTGACCCTCTTCCAACCCGATGATGCCGTCCCCGTGACCTTGCCGCTGGATGAAACCGTCGCGCTGCGGGTGGGGAAAGACCTGGCCACCCTGCTGGCCGCCCTGCACCAGCAGAAGCTCGAGCTTGGCCCCCTCGTCCCGGGCGATATCGGCCTCTTACCCACCGGGCACCTCCGCCTCCTCAATGTGGACAACCTGCGCCTGATGAACGATACCGAATACGAGGACGCCGTTTGTTCCGACCTGCTGGCGCTGGCAGGGTTGCTGGAGGTGATGACCAACACGCAGCGCCGAACCCAACGCCTGGACCTCGCCAACGCCCGAGCAACCACGTTCCTGGCCGAAAACGAACCGGATATCGCGGTGGTGCTGCGCGAAATCCGCACCGGGACCATTCGGAATGCCCCTGAACTGGCCACCCGCCTCGAATCGCTCTATACCGAACAGACCAGTCCCCTCGCCCTGCACCAGATTATCGGGTCATGCACCGATACCGGGCGCATCCGCGACCACAACGAAGACAGCCTGCTGACCATGAAGCTCTGTATGAACAACACCTCCATAGACCGCACCTGGGGGGTCTACATCGTGGCGGATGGGATGGGGGGCCACGCCGGGGGCGAGATAGCCAGCGGCCTGGCCATTCGCCGCGTGGCCGAAGTCATCATGAGCGAATACCTGGCCTTCTCCCTCGCGCCGGAGGCTGCCTATGATGAGCGGCGAGCCAGAGAGGTGGTCTATGAAGCAGTGTTGCAGGCCAACGAACTGGTGCGGCAAGAGGGGATGTCACGCGGCAACGATATGGGCACCACTCTGACGATGGCGCTGGTGGTGGGGGACCGGGCGGTGGTCGCCAACATTGGCGACAGCCGAACCTACCTCTACCGGGATGGCCGGCTCCAGCGTATCAGCAAAGACCATTCGCTCGTGATGCGCCTGGTCGAACTGGGGCAGATTAGAGAGAACGACATCTACATCCACCCGCAGCGAAACGCCGTGCTGCGCTCGCTTGGCGACCGCGCCACGATTGAGGTGGATATCTTCAGCCGGCGGCTGCGTTCTGGCGATGCCCTGTTGCTGTGCTCCGATGGGCAGTGGGAAATGACCCGCGACCCGGAGATGGAAGGAATCCTGGCGTCGTACGATGACCCGGAACAAACCTGTCGGGAACTGGTCGAAGCAGCGAACCGGGCCGGGGGCGAAGACAACATCTCGGTTGTGCTGGTCCATTTTGTCTAAATCCGTCAGAGCTGAGGAAGGAAAACAGGTATGGGAACGTCTCATCGCGTGAACCTTGCATGTTTGTGGGGGCGTGCGCCGTCCCCGGTCAGCCAGGTTCCGCAAATCAGCTACCTGCTGGTCACAGCGCAGCCGGTCGCACCGCTTGC
Organism: Chloroflexaceae bacterium; assembly: GCA_034437495.1. GTDB lineage: Bacteria > Chloroflexota > Chloroflexia > Chloroflexales > Chloroflexaceae > JAAUSY01. The sequence goes on from DAOTUF010000187.1 coordinate 9,695, forward strand.
CTCGCCGTTGCCGCTGAACTTTTGCCTGGTGCTGGACCGCTCCGGCTCGATGAAGGGAGAAAAGCTCGCCAACATGAAACAGGCGACTATGCATTTGATTGACCTCCTGACCCCGCAGGATATCGTGTCCCTCGTCACCTTTGACGACTCGGTGCAGGTGGTCGTCCCCGCGACCGCGGCCACCGACAAGGAAGCGCTGAAGACCCGCGTCAGCACGATAGAGGAACACGGGGGAACGGCGATGTCGCTCGGCTTGCAGGCAGGGCAGGCCGAACTACATACCTACGCCGATGACGCCCACCTCTCCCATCTGCTGGTGCTGACCGATGGGCAGACCTGGGGCGATGAAGATACCTGCCGCGATATTGCCCGCAGCCTGGGACAGACGGGCGTGGGGGTGACAGCGCTCGGGCTTGGAGCCGAATGGAACGAGCAGCTTCTTGACGACCTCGCAGACCTGACGGGGGGCACCTCCGACTATATCGCCAACCCGGAGCAGATAAGCACGTTCTTTCAACAGGCAATCCAATCGGCGCAGGGGACCGCCGCCCGCAATGTCCGTCTGCTGCTGCGCCTGGTGCGCGAGGTGACGCCGCGGGCCATCTATCGCGTCACCCCGACCATTGCCAACCTGGGGACCCAGCCGATTCACGAGGGGGAGGCCACGGTCAGGATGAGTGACCTGGTGTATGGGGAGGAAAACAGCGTCCTGTTTGAACTGCTCGTACCGGCCCGCCCTGCTGGTTCGTTCCGGATGGCTCAGGTCGAACTGCGTTGTATGCCCGTGGGGGAGCAGGAAGAGGAGGTGCTCAAGCAGGATGTGGTGCTTGATTTTGCTGCCGACGTGGGCAGGTCCGCCTACCACCCGCGTGTCATGAACCTCGTTGAGAAGGTGACGGCATTCAAGCTGCAAACGCGGGCCCTGGAGGAGGCCGAAGGCGGCAATACCGGGGCCGCGACCCGGAAGCTGCGGGCCGCCGCCACCCGCCTGCTTGACCTGGGGGAAGTCGACCTCGCCGAGAAGACCCGCCAGGAGGCCGAGCAACTGGAGCAGGGAACCCGAACCCACATTGACGAAGAAACCCAGAAAGCGCTGCGCTATGCGACCCGGCGGCTGACCCAGAAGCTCGATGAATAGGGCGATAGGGACTGCCAGGAGCGGAAGACGGACCAGGAAAGGACGAGCATCCATATCCATGTTCATGTTACAGGTAAGGAGGAAGCGAATATGATTACATGCCCGATTTGTGGCGTGGCGAATGACCCATCCAACCGATTCTGCGATCAGTGTGGGGCCCGCCTGGATACGGCCAGGGCAGAAGGCGGGGCAGCATCGGGCGATGCCCCCGCAGCCCCCACTATCACCTGCCCGGCCTGCGGAGCACCGGCGCTGCCCGGCCAGGCATTCTGTGATAACTGCGGGCACGACCTGCGCGATATCGGCGAATCGTCGGCCCCCGCTCCCGAAACGCCCACCCAGATAGTCTCACCGCCCGCCGCTCCATCTGGGGAGGGAACGGTAGTCGTGTCACCCCCAGATGCTTCGGAGCCTCCAGTCTGGCCCGAGCCGGAAGCCCCGGAACCTCCCGCGCCACCAGCGCAGCCCGATACCGAAACGATGCTGGCTCCCCCTCCCCCTCCCTCCCCACCCTCGCCACCGGAGCAAGAGGGCAAAGCCGCCCCGGCGCGACCCGACACCGAAACCGTCACGGCCCCCCCTGCGCCACCGCCAGCACCGGCCCCGTCCGCGCCCATATCTGAGAAGGAAGACGAGGACCTTCCGCCCATACCTATGCCCATACCTGAGAAAGAAGACGCCGCTTCCGTCCAACCCGATTCTGAAACGATGCTGTCGCAACCTACGCCAGAGCCAGAGCCAACCTCCCCCGATGCGGAAACGAGCTACGCCCCCCCACCGGTGCCAACCGAAGAAGAGATACGAAAGCTGAAAGAAGAGGTCGAGCGCCATCGGGCGACCGTTTCTCAGATGGAACAGATGCTCAACTCCTACCCACCCGGAGCGCCGACCCCCGAGTTTCTTACCCAGGGGCTTGAAGGGGCCCGCCGGGCCCTCGCTCAGGCCGAAACCAGACTGGCTGGCTCTTCGGGTGCTCCTTCGAAGCCAGAACCAGACCCCGCAGAAGTTGCCCGGGTTGAGGAACTTATTTGCGTCCATTCCGAAACGATTGCGCAGTTCGAGCGCATGAAGAGCAGCTACCCGCCCGATGCGGCCCCCGTGTTTCTCGATGATGGGATCCGCGAGGCGCGGCGGGCACTGACAAAGGCCGAAACGGAACTTGCCGTCTTGAAGGGCGAAGTGGCTCCCCCTCCCCCGGCTCCCGCGCCGGCTCCGTCCCGGTCCGTGCCGCGCAAGCCCAAAGAGACCGACAACCTCTCGGAGCCAGCGAAGGGGCCGCGGCTCGAAATGTTCGACGGCAAACACGTCTTCCTCTTTCCCAAAGATAAAACGGACATGGTCGTCGGGCGGGAAGACCCGGTGAGCTACATCTTTCCCGAGGTCGACCTGACCAGTGTCGGTGGGGAAGCCGGGGGGGTGAGCCGCCAGCACGCCCGGATAACCCACGCGGGCGGGCAGTGGACGGTGACGGACCTGAACAGCACCAACCACACGCGGGTGAATGGTGAGCGGATTGAGCCAGAAAACCCCGTCCCCATCGAGGATGGAACGCGGCTCCAGTTCGGGCGAATTGTGGCGATTTTCCGTCTGTAAGGCCAGATGGATTGTACCAAGGGGACGGGGGGAAGCGGCAAGATACCCCACCCCCCTCCCCCTGGATAATCAGGAGGGCGCATGATACCTCAACGGTTGCTTCATGCCGATGAACTCGGTATTCGCCTCGAAGTAGTCGGCGGGTTGCCCATCTGGGAACCCCACCCTGTTTTGAGGCACCAGCTTGAGATAGACCGGATACGGGCGTCTATTGAACCCGGTGTGCAGATGGCTGACCCGGTCCCCGGGTGCGCCTGTTTCCATGTAGCGGATGTCTATGTGAGCTTCCCCGATGGGTCCTTGAAGCGTCCGGATACCCCCATTTTCTGCCGTAGACCCGACGAAGAGGAAGAAGCGGTGACGCTCATCCCGGAGGCCGTTATCGAAGTCATCAGCAAGGGATACGAAGCGAAGGATCTGGAAATCGGTCCGCGGTTTTACCTTTCGCAGGGGGTCAAAGATGTCATCGTGTTTGACCCATCTACGCTGCTGGTGCTGCATGTTCGGAGAGATAGGGTCAGTCGTCAGGTTTCCCCGCTTACGCTGCTGCTCGAATGTGGTTGTCGCTGCACGGTGTAGGCGCGAGGCTTCACGCACGACCGACCCGCTCTTCTCCCTCCCCTCCCCTCCCCTGCCGCCTTCCCCCTGCTCCATCCTCAAGAGGCCCATTTGTGGACGCGCCACCAGGTAGAATAGGGATAGGAACCAGATGGTACGAACGGGACCCGAACAAGCACCAGAACGTGACCCGATGGCTCTGGCTGCGGAACGTGCTTCTGCCTCGCTCCTGGCAATGATTGTCCAGTATTATCTTGATGACAACCTGACCCGGTATGCCGAGGAAACCCGCGACTCCCGCGACCGCCGGTTGCTGCGGGAACATGGCCTGCTCCCGCCGACAGAAGCAGAACCCGACCCCGACCCCGTCACCTACCGACCACCGCGGCGAAAGAAACCAGACACGCGGCGGTCCCACCTCCTCCCGGAAATCCAGGACATGACCGGGGCATTTGTTCGCGGAAAGACCCCGGCTGGTGATTTTCACCAGCAGCTTGCGGCTTACCTGGCCAGCACCAACGACTGGGAAACCAGAAGCCTGTTCGTCGCCACTCTGGAAGTTCTGGCGACCTGGTATGACCAGGAAGCCGAGGCCGTTCTTCGCAGTGCGCTCGATGGCCTGAACGCCACCAATGTGGGGGGCCGCATCGAAGATTTCTCGCTCTTTCTGGCCCGGGAACAGGAAGCCCGTCAGCGCAGCCAGCGAGGAAACCCGTGGAGTCAGATAGTCGCGCCGGGGAGGGGGGGACTGCTCCTCTCCCTCTTCGCTTCCTGGCTCGACCCGGAGGGAAACACCGTGGTCATCCGTCCGGGCCTGCGCGATGGTCTGGGCGTGCTCCACGCCGTCGGAGCTTTGCCGCCCTCCACAGCGCTGCGCATCACCAGGGGCACCGCCGTCGTAACCACGGCTGAAGATTACGCCGCGGTCTGCCAGACCATCCACGCCATCGGGGAAGCGGCCCCAACGCTTCGGGCATCTTCGCCCCACTGGGCAGAAGCGTTCCTGAACTGGGTCCACGACCGTCGGGATGATATCTACGAACTGGTTGGCAGTGGCGGACCCACGCTCCCCGACCCGGACGCGCCGTCGCCCCGGTCTCCGCACCTCATCCCCGACGCCCCCCTTGCGCCCGTGCCAACCAGCCACCTGCATGCTAGCATCCGCGCTATCCGTCGCCACCTGCTCGTCCCGGAACACCTCATCCGCCGCATCTACCACGCGCTGGTTCTGGGGCAGCACGTTATCCTGAGCGGACCGCCCGGCATCGGGAAGACCGAACTGGCCCGGCTGCTCCCCCAGACGCTCTGGGCCAGCGCTGAAGCCGAAGCCCCCTCCGCCCCTCCGCCCCGAATGGGCGATATGGGCTATACCGTGCGCGTTGCCACAGCCACCGACGAATGGACGCCCCGCCACGTCATTGGCGGCATTGTTCCCGTGACAGAAGGGGGGCAGGTGCGCTATGAAATTGCCTATGGCTGTCTGGCCAGAACGATTATGGAAAACTGGGAGATGGACCCGGAACGGCCAGAGACCTGGCTGACTGCCCGACGCCGCACCGTGACGGTTCGCCACGACGACGGCCCGACCAGCGCGGAATACCGCGGGCGCTGGCTGGTGATAGACGAGTTCAACCGGGCCCCGATTGATCTGGCGCTTGGGGAGGCGCTCACGGCTATCGGGAGCGGGGTGGGGGTGCTGCACGTGCCTGCCGCCCGCACCACCGCCGCCCTGCCCATCCCGCAGGATTTCCGCATCATTGGTACGCTCAACACCTTCGACCGACACTTCCTCAACCAGATGAGCGAGGCGCTCAAACGGCGGTTTGCCTTCATTGAGATGCAGCCGCCCCCCCGTCAGGAGCGCACCACCGAACAGGCCATCGTGCTGCGGAAAGCCCTGGAACACCTGCACCCCATCAGCCAGGGAGCCATCACCACCGCACCGGATGGCTGCCGCTGGGCCCCCGTGGTTGAAGTTCTGCAAGGAGCGGACGGTCCCCCCTGGGTTTCCCGGTGGGGAGCCGAACCTACTGCGGTTCGGCAGGGGTTTGAGGAGGGATGGCACCTGTTCGAAGTGATGCGCCTCTACCGCCCCTTCGGGACGGCCCAGGCCATCCACTGGACGGTGGCCTACCTCGGCGCGGGGTTGCTGGATGACCTGCCCCTTGAGGATGGGGAGAGCTGGCGTCGGGTCCTCGGGATGGCCTTTGCCGATACGCTGGCAGACCAGGTGCAGATTCTCTTTCCCGATGAACTGGAGAGCATCCTTCTCTACCTGCGGACCAGCAGCAGCGCCGACTTCGCCAGCGCCTATCAAGCGCTGCTCACCCGGCTCACCACCCCCCGTCGGCGGAGCGCTCAAGTGATGGCCTTGCAGAGCGTCAGGGACGCAGACGGACAGCCCTACCTCTCGATGGACGAGGCCCGGCGCGTTATCGAAGACGAACAGCACCCCATAGACGATGCGGTGCTGACCCTGCTGTTCCACGCAGACCAGCCGCGGGGTCGGCTGGAATATCTGGAAGAGCGCCTGGAACGGTTTCTCGTGGAACGCACGGGGTAATCCTGGCTCTCTCCGTGCAAGGAAAGGGAGCAGGTGGAATGGGGACCATATGCCAGAGCCTACCGCAGCGATGATGATGTCCCGCCTCCAGCGGCGCGTTGCCCGGCTGCTCCTGCGCCACGACCGACAGACGTTTCGCGGGCACTTTCGTGAGCGCTACGCTGCCAGCCTCCTCCCGCAGGTACCCGAACTCCAGTCCTACGACCGTTTTACCCGCCTGGTGCTGCTCGCCGACGAACTGCTCGATGACCTTCTGCCCCGCATCCACCGCCACCTGAGCTTTCAGGCATCGCGGGAGCACCTGCACGAAGAACCGCCCGTCCGCGGCCAGATTGACTGGAACGCCTCAATTGAGCGGGCGTGGGGGGAACACCCCGGCCATCCTCCGGCCCGGCTGACGACCCGGCTCCGCACCCGCACGTTCGACACCCCGGAGCATACCATGGTCGTCGCCGTGCTCCACTACTATGCCCACCTTCTTGCCCAGGCCCGAAGCACCCCCCTCTTCCTGGACATCCCGATGAGCGAAGACGAACGACGGGAACTCCTTCAGATTGAAGACCGACTGCGACGGGAGTTGGCTACCCCCCATCTTCAAGCAGTGGCCAGGCACCTTCCTGCTCTGGAGCAGGGGCGGGGAGACGCTCCGAGCCTGGAAGACGTGATAGCAACCGTCGAACCATCGCTCCGTCCGGGTGTCAACCCCTACCGCGACCTGATTGCCTGGTGGCGGCGGTTGGAGCAGCTTCACCTTCGGACGGAGGCCGGGCACCAGCAGCCGGTTGCTGTGCTGGAACACCACCATCGCCTGGACCTGCTCTACCAACTCTGGGTGACGCTGGAACTGATAGCGTTTCTGATGGACCGCCGCCTGATGGGGCATCCCTACCTGCGGGTGGATTACTGCTCCTTCACGTTTCACTGGCAGGGACGCTCCTTCTGCCTGGTTCATGACCGCCAGCCATCGGAGGCTATCGGGTGGGAGGGGGTGCCAGATGAATATCCCGGTACGCTCATCACCCGCTCCGATGGCGTCGAAATCACGCACGAGGGGGTGCTGCTCTGGCGCGAGGCGGGGGTGCTGCTGGATGCCCGGTACCGGGTGTGGGGAGAGGAGGCACAAAGGGAACCAGATCTTGAGATTATCAGGCAGAGTATTGCCCGTCTCGTCCTCCTTGATGTGCCGCGGGGCCTGCTGATGCTCCCTGACGGGGGGGGACTCCAGACGCCCATTCACCCCCGGCGAGCACGGTTGTTGACCACCGGCTCGCCCGACCTGGAACTCCACCTTCACGAGTTACACCCGCTGCTGCCCATCGAGACCCTGCACCAGCGGCTTGAAACGCTGCTCAACCAGGCCACGGCGTGGCTTCCGGACCTCCCCCCGATAGCCTGTCATGGCATCTTTCAGGATGCCGACACGCTCAATATCAGCGGGACGCCTCCCCGCTGCTGCGACCGGTGCGGGAGGGTGCTGGTCTTGTGCCCCAGGCCCCATATCCATCCCGCGCACGAAAGCCTGGTCTGCCCGCAGTGCGACTGTTTGCACAACCGCCGCCTCTGCCATGTGATGAGCCTTGAGCGCTGCCCAACCTTCACCCCTCCGTTTGTCAAGCGCCTGACGACCCCGGAGGACCTCTTTGCGACGATACGGACCCTCCGGTCCCGGCTCCAGCAGAGCATTGCCCCCGATGACGAGAGCGATGCTGCACATATCGCCCGCACCGCGCTTTTTCAGACCGCCGGCGACCTGACCGATGCCTATATCCGGTATGCTCGCCCGGACACCGGGCAGATTGCCTACCTGCTTCGGGAGGGGTTCTTTCAACAGGTCTGGGACGATGCGAACCACCCGCGCGGTCTCCCCGAAGATGTCCGCAATATGCTGGTTTCTGGGGACTACGTGCGGAGCCGTTTCCAGCAGGCTCCCGTCAAAGACTGGGCCGCCTGCGCTATCCAGTATCTCCGCTCGCTGGAACGCGAGACGGTGCGGCGTATCTATGGCGTATGTGGCAAGCATTTGCTCAACCGGCAGCAGCAGCCGATGCAGCCACGCGAGTTTACGTTTGGCACATACGCCATAGA
>DAOTUF010000188.1:0-7596 GCA_034437495.1 Chloroflexaceae bacterium
GCCCCCCTGAAGACCGTCACCGAACTGGGCGCTACTATCGTGCTGCTCAATATCCTGCCCCTCCCCCATATCGGCCTGCTGCGCCTGGTCAGTTCGGCGGCGGCCAGTCTGGGCATCTGGGTGGATGGCGGCATTGACCGCTCGCTCCCGCGGTTCATCCCCGAACTGGAGCAGCACCAGGGGCGTGCGGCGGTCGGGCGCTTTATGGTGGCTGTCTTCGCCATCAAGACGCTGCTGCTGGTGCTCTTCGGGCTGGTCTTTCTGTTCTTCTCACCACGCTTTGTGGCCTACCTGTTCGAGCAGGTCCACAACCTGCCCGAACGCTTCGACGTGGCGCGGTCGGCGCTCCAGAGCACCATGACCGACCTGGCCCCCTGGCTCATCGGGACGGTGCTGGTGCTGGTCATCCTGGGGAGCTTCTACGATGGTCTGATGGCCTACCTGATTGGCTACTTTCGCCAGCGGGCGTGGAACCTGATTGGCCTGGTGGGGAGCACCCTGCAACCACTGCTGGCGGCGCTGCTGGTGCTGCTTGGACGGGGCGTGGGGGGGGTGCTGGCGGCCATGGTCATCACGCCGGTGGTCAGCGTGGCGCTGGCGGGGTGGCAGGTCGTGACCAACCAGCGCCGACACTCCCCCCCGTCTGTACCCTCCTCCCTGCCTGCTTCCCCCGAGCCTGCTTCCCCCGCGCTCCCGTGGCGGCGCTTTTTCATCTACACCGGGATGTCGAACGTGCTCAACCTGAGCGACTACGTGATGAGTTGGTATTTTGCGGCCTTTCTGCTCCACGACCTGGCACAGGTTGCGCTCTACACCACGGGCACGGCGATGGTGCGGCAGGCATTGGCGCTGCTCTACACCCCCCTGGTCGGCATCCAGGTGCCGTTGTTTACCCGCGTCCGGGGCGGGGACGGCCACCTCCCCGATGCCTATGCCACGGTCGGGCGTATCCTCGCGGCCATCCTCATCCCCGGCGGGGCGGGGCTGCTGCTGCTGGCCCACGAGCTTATCCTGGTGCAGTATCCGCAGTATGGCGGGGCCACGCTGGTCATCTTCGTGCTGACGCCCTGCCTGTTCCTCGAATCGTTCCTGAGCAGCGCCCAGATTGTGTTACAGGTCTATGAGCGCTACTGGCTGCTGCTGCTGCCACGGGCGCTGACGCTGCTCGTCGTTCCGCTGCTCGTGTGGGTTGCTCCCCACTACGGCCTGGTGGGGGTGGCCCTGGCGATTGGCGGGGGGCGGGTGCTCGTTGGCGTGGTCACGGCGCTGGTGGCGCAGGGGCCGTTCTCGCTGCGCTACTCGTGGGGGTTTTTCGGGCGGGTGGCGCTGGCGGCCCTGGGGATGACCGCGGTGGTGCTGGTGGTCAAGCACCTGGCGGGGGTGGGGGATATCGGCCCGACTCTGGGGGCGCGTCTGGCGGCGGCGGGGGTGCTGCTGGTCATCGCGGCGGTGGGGGCGCTGAGCTTTGGCCTGCTGCTGCGGTTGCTCGGCGGGCTGGAGCCAGAAGACCGCCAGCGCCTTCTGGAAAGCCGCCTACCCTTCCGTCGCTGGCTGGTGCGGCTCGTTTGATGTTTGATACCCCCACTATGACAAACCGTCGGTACATCCTGCTGCTGACCCTGACGGTGGTGCTGGCAATGCTCCCCCGCCTGTGGCTCTGGGACGACCAGGGCCGCGCCGGGGTTGTCCCCCCCGGCGACGAGGACGAATACTACCGCGGGGCCATCCACCTGCTGCTGGAGGGAAGCTACTACGACGATGGGCAGTGGCTCCGCCCGCCCGTCACCTCGCTGTTCCTGGCAGGAGTGTTTGCCCTCGTTGGCGGCGTCAACCTCCCCCTGGCGCTGCTGGTGCAGTGCGTGGTGAGCGCGGCCACCGTCGTGCTGCTGGCCGAGACCGCCCGCCGGTTGTTTGCGAGCAGGCGGGCCGGGGTAGTTGCCGCGCTGCTGGTCGCGCTCTTCCTGCCCTATGCCAGCCACGCCAGTCAACTACTCTCCGAAACGCTCCACATCTTCCTGGTCGCTGCGGCGCTGCTGCTCTTCGAGGTTGCCCGTCAGCACCGCATGTCCTGGCGCTACCTCCTGGCGGGGGGGGCCGTGTGGGGGCTGGCCGCCCTCACCCGCCCGGTGGGGGTCTATGCGGTGCCGCTGCTGCTGGTGTGGGTGTGGTGGGCCGGGCGCGGGCAGGGGGAACGTCTCGCCAGCATGGTCCGCCCTCTGGCGCTGCTGCTTGGCTTTGCGCTGGTCGTTGCGCCGTGGACCATCCGCAACGCCGTGGTGTATCACCACCTGGTGCTGGTTGACACCAACGGGGGCATAAGCTTCTGGCTTGGCAACCTGCTAGAGCCAGACGAACGCCATTTGCAAGAGGTGTGGAACCGCACCATCCCCAACCCGGCTGAGCGGCAGCAGGTGGCGATGGCGCGGGCGCTGGACAACATCCGCCGCGAGCCGCTGACGTTTCTGGCGCGGATGCGCTACAAAACCGTCTCCCTGTGGCAGTTTGACACGCGCCTGTTCGTGGCCAACGCACCCATCGGAATAACCATTGATGAGCGCTCCCTGACCTTTGCTGTCGCCTCCGATATTCAGTATGCTGCGGTTATGGTCCTGGCGCTTGGCGGGGTGGTGCTGGCTCGCCCATCCGAACGCAACCTTGCCCTGCTCGGCTGGCCGCTCTATGGCACCCTGCTGAGCGCCGTGTCCCTGGGGCACCCCCGCCTGCGCCTGCCGCTGCTGGTGGTGATGTTCGTCTACGCAGCGCTGGTGCTGGCCCACCCCCGCCGGGCGTGGGAGCGGCTCCGCGAAGCATCGTGGAGGCGGCGGGCAGCCCTGCCGGTCGGAATGGTCGTCCTGGCGTTCCTGTTCTATGCCCAGGCGTACATCCCCTTTGCGCGGAGCCAGATGTTTCTGGCGCTTTCGCACCTGGGAGGGGGAGAAACAGCCATCCGGCAGGCCATTGCCGCGGCCCCCCATCACTCCCTGCCCTACGTGGCTCTGGGCGAATGGCAGCGGCAGCGGGGAAACCTCCCGGAAGCCCTGGAAGCCTACGAGCAGGCCGCCAGCCATGCCCCCCAGAACACCTCTGTCCACCTTCAGCGGCTCGACCTCTTCCGTCGCCTGGGCAGCGCGGAGGGGGCACAGGAGGCTATGGCCGCCATTGCCGCGGTCGGATGGGACACCAACCAGGTCTACCGGTGGGCGTGGGAGCGTCTGCCGGCCCCCACCGTCACGGGCATCCAGCTTCAGGCTCCGCACATCACCGACCCGGCCCCCGGCCTGATGCGCGGCGTCTATGCCGTTGAATATCGTGATGATGATGATGATGGTAGGGAGCGGGCGTTTCGCTGGACGATGGGACGGGCGCAAATACGCCTGGGGTTGCTTGCACCGGAGCCGCCGGGTCAGACAGTCCCACCCCCGCGGTCGTCGTGGCTGCGGCTGCGGCTGCGGGCCGACCATCCCGACACCCCGGTGCAGGTAGCCTATCAGTACCGCGGACTGATGACTACCGGCTACGAACCGCTGGCGACGGTGTGGGTCGGGCCGGCGTGGGAGGATGTCACCATCCCGCTTGGAGAGCGGGGCATCTTCCGCGACAACCCGTTCGGCTACACCTACACCGGCGTGGTTGACCTGCGCACCCCCACCCACGTCGCCAGCACCGCCAAGCCATACCCCCGCGGGGTGGCACTGGGGGGGGCGTGGCTGGAATACGGCGAATAACTTGCAGAAGAACCCCATTCATGCTACACTCCAGACCGTCGTGAACGAGCAACCCTACAACCCGGACTACTTCGCGGCCCAGGTGCGCAAATCCGACACCAAGGTAGCCTGGCAATACGGACGTATCTTCGCCCTGGCGGGCGTAGTTCCAGGTGGGCGCGTGCTCGATATCGGGTGCGGGGCCGGGCCGGGACTGCGCTACCTGACCGGGCAGGGCATCACTGCCTTCGGCATCGACCTGGTATCCTACCCCCTGCTCCAGGCGCAGCACCTCGCACCGTCGGCGGGGTTGGTGCGGGGCAATGCGGGCCTGTCGCTGCCCTTTGCCAGCGCGAGCTTTGACCTGCTGCTGGCGAGCGAACTCATCGAACACCTACCCGACGGTCGCCCCCTGCTGACCGAGTGTCACCGCGTCCTGCGTCCAGGCGGCTGCGCTATCATCACCACGCCGAACCTGTGGGATGTGCGGCGGGTCTTTGCGCGGCTCACCGGGCGCGTGTGGAGCGGCGACACCGACCCGACCCACATCAACCTGTACCCCCCCCTTCGCCTGGCAGACGAGATGGCATCGGCGGGGTTTGCGCGGGTCCGCTGGCGCACGGGTATCAAGCCGGTGGTCTGGCTCTCGTCGCGGCGGCTGCGGCTGCGACTCTCCATCCCCTACCCCCCGGTCATTGGCAACGGTCTGCTGGCCGTGGGGGAGGTTGCCCCCTGAGCATGGCGGGGTTGTCGGCTGAAACCGCAGTGAGATACCTGAAACACCCTCTTCTGATACTGGTCGTTCTGCTGGTCGTGTTGGGCGGCGGGGCCTGCACCGGCGACGGGAACGGGGATAGGCAGGCTGGCCCTGCCCCGCCCTCCCCATCGCTGACCAGAACGCTCCCTCCGACCGTAGCTCCCACCGCTCCCCCCCGCTATCTTGACCGCACCACCTTCCTCACGGCCCATCGGGAGGTGGAACGCATCTACTATCTTGACCACACCCCGGCGCTCACGACCCATTTCACCACGCGCCTTGAACTCACCCCCGTGCCCGAGCCGGTCCCCGCTGAGCACCCCGGGCACAAGGACGGACCGCTCAACGAACAGGTTTTTGACCGCACCTTCCACACCGTGCGACCGCCGTTTCTGGGCGTGTGGAAGCACTCGGTTGCGACCGGTCCGGGCTTCGGGTTTGGGGTGCCGCGGAGCGCCCCCCTCTGGCTGGATGGACACCTGGTCCAGTTCTTCGACGGGGTTGTCCTGGAGGCTTCGAGCTTCATCACGCAGCCTGCTACCACCCCGGTGACGGTGATGGTGCATGCGCAGCCACCCGACTGGCCGCAGCACGTTCCCGAATTGCTCCTTTCGCTGGAAGCATCCCCCCATCGCGCCGATATTGAAGGACCGGAAGTGACCACCTCCCCGGACTATGCCCATGCCCATGCCCCGCTGGTCATCCCGCTGCAACCCGTCACGCTCACCGTCCGCATAGCCAGCTACACCGGCCCCGCCGAACTGCGTCTCTATGATGCTCACCTGCGCCAGACCAACGCCCTCACCCTCCAGGCCCGGAGCGGGTTGGCAAGCCCTTCCGTGCAGCCACGGGGGAGAGCAGGACCGCAGTGGGCGGTGGTGCTGGTCGATGGGCAGATAGCCGGGGTCCGAAGCACCCTCTGGACCATTGATACGACCACCAGGATAGCCACCGGGCAGGCAAACCTCGACCGCATCTACCCGATGGTTCGGGACTTTATGGAGCAAGATGTCGTGAGCTACGAGCTTGACGGCCACCCCATCCGCGGCTACCGTTCGCCGGACAATCCCCTGCTCTGGCTGCGCGACCACGTCTACCAGGGGCGAGGTTTTCGCTACTTCGAACGCGATATGACCAGCGCCCTGGACGCCTTCCGCCGGGCGCAGCGGCCCGACGGGAGCTTCCCCGATGTGCTGACCTACCCGGCGTGGGATGTGACGGCCCACCGCCTGGAAACCGAGTCCGACCTGGAATTTCTCTTTGTACAGGGCGTGTATGACGCATGGCAGGCGACCGGTGATGACGACTGGCTGCGGTCTAACCTGGACGCGATGAAGCGGGGGTTGGACTATCTCACGACCGACCCGCAGCGCTGGAACGCGCAGTACGGGTTGGTCCACCGTCCCTACACCATCGATATGTGGGATTTTCAGTATGGCCCGACGACGCGCAGCCCGGAGGGGAACCTTTCGCCGCGCCACTGGATTGATGACCAGACTATCTGGGGTATCTTCCACGGCGACAACACGGGGTTGGCCTATGCGCTCAAGCTCCTGGAGCGCATGGAGCAGCATCTTGGCAACCCCCAGGAAGCCTACCGTTTGCACGACCAGCGCAACGACCTGATGCGACGGCTTGATGCCCTGTGCTGGAACGGCCCCTACTTCACCCATTTCATCCTGGACAACGGCGAGATGCCCGACGTGCCGGGGGTAGACACGGCGGCCCAACTGAGCCTTTCCAACGCCTATGCGCTCAACCGCGAGGTCCTCAGCCCCGAGCAGGAGCAGGCCATCGTTGAAACCTACCACGCCCGGCGCGACTTCGACCGCGCCTTTGCCGAATGGTACAGCATTGACCCGCCCTTTCCGGCGGGAAGCTTCGGGATGGCCGGCGGGAAAGGGGAGCAGCCGGGGGAGTATGTCAACGGCGGCATCATGCCGCTGGTCGGGGGGGAACTGGCGCGGGGGGCGTTCCACGCGGGCTACGAGCGCTACGGCTTTGATATCTTGCACCGCTATGCGGAACTCATCCGGCTCACCGGTGCGTCCTACCTGTGGTACTACCCCGACGGACGACCGGGTATCTCCGGGCCGCACACGCTGGCGACCGATGGGTGGGGGGCCGGGGCAATGCTCGGCGCTCTCATTGAGGGGGCCGCCGGCGTGGTGGATACGAGCACCCGCTACCGCGATGTGACGCTTTCGCCGCGGTGGGGGGCCGCGCCCGATGTCCGCCAGGTCTCTGTGGTCGTGGGCTATGGTGCTTCCGATGGCTACGTGGCCTATCGCTGGCACTACGAGCCTGAGCAGCAGCGCCTCCGCCTCCGCCTGACGGGGTCGTGGGAGCAGGCCCACGTCCGGCTGCTGCTGCCCCTGAAACAGCGCAACGCCGAAGCCATGACGCTCTCCGTTGATGGGAAGCCCTCTCCGTTCCGCAAGAAGGATGTTGGGCAGGGACGCTATGTGGTGTTCGATGTGGGGGGGGGGGATGTTGAGGCTGAACTGAGGTGGGAGGAGGAGGTATCATGAGAGGCATGCTCGTGAGATGAGGGGGAGGAGGTGATGGAGGACGAATGCCCGTTCTTCCCCTCCCCTGGGTCCCGGGGCTGTTGTGCCATGAGGACCGGGTTAGCGGGTTGGGCCGCTTGACAGAACGTGGTGGTTGGCTACCATGGCATGCATGGGACCTGGAAGGGGGCCGGGGTCTGGTGGATCCTTAATTATTACCTATTCTGTCGGGGGTCAGCAGGATGGAGGGGGGATGCTCACGTTGCTGTCATTGTCGGGAGAGGGGGGGGAGACGCTGGCGGTGCTTGCGGAGGCGACGCGCGTGCTCCACGAGGATGAGCCTTTTGCGCGGCGGGTGCATGAGGTGTTCAAGCTGCTGCATCGCGGGATGCGCTACGGGGATGCCCGGCTGACGTGCTGGTTTCAGTCGGCGCAACCGGGGGCGCAGCGGCAGCAGTTTTTTTCTTCTGACACGCTGGCGTATCCGTGGGATAATCAGCGGATGCGCCAGACGGCGATGGGTCGCCAGGTGGTGCGGTGCGCGGTGCCGCTGGAGGGGGGTGGGGCTTCGTCGGGCGCTCTGGTGCGCTGCGGAGGGGGGATGGTCTATCTGGGGGCACCGGTT
>DAOTUF010000189.1:0-4925 GCA_034437495.1 Chloroflexaceae bacterium
GCTGGTGCCTCTGGGAAATACCGTTTCCGCATCTCGCTCCTTTCTCTCGTGTGCCTAACGAGCACTCCTGCTCACTTCTGGGTAGGTTTTGCCTATCTAGCTATAGCTCCCACTTCTACTGTCTGATAGCCAATCTCTTCGAGCAGCGGTCGAGGATCAACGCGGTGTTCGTTCAATCCCAGAACTGCTTCATCCAGACCAAACGCAATCCCCATCAACTGGGTGTAATAGAAGACCGGCAGGGGCACATGGATGGAGCGGTCTTCCTTCTGGCGGGTGTCCAGGTTGAACCGGCACAGCGGGCACGAGAGCACCACCGCCTCGGCCCCCTTGTCGCGTGCGCGGCCAATGATGTGTTCTATCCGCTCAAACACGATAGTGCGGTCGCCAACGGTGTGGTGAGAACCGCAGCATTCGATTTTCACCGGGTCGTCAATGACCTCCGCTCCCAATGCCCGCATCAGGTCGCCAATAATCGTCGGGTCTTCCGGGGTGTCAATCCCGACTTCGCCGGGCCGGAGCACCATACACCCGTAATAGGGGAATACCTTCATCCCGCGCAGGGGGTATTTCACCTTCTTCTTGATGGCCTGAAACCCGATGGTATCGCGGAGCACCTGGAGCAGGTGAACCACGTTGACGGTGCCTTCGTATCCCCCGTGCGCGTCGTCGCACTCCATGAAGGTATTGACGGTCTTCAGTTTGGCCGGGTCGTTTTTGACCAGCACGTTGGCCTGGGAGAGCGTGTTGTAGCACATATCGCACAGGGTCACGACTTCCTGGCGCTCCTCGCACTGTTCCACGTGCTTGAGCACCCGGACGGGCGCAAGCTGCTTCATCAGGTCATCGGTTGAGAGCGTATGCACGACCCCGCAGCAGTTCCACTGCTCCAGTTCGCTCAGTTCGACCCCCAGGTAGCGGAGTGCTGCCATTGCCGATGTCTCGTAGTTCCTGGCCGATGTTTTGACCGTACATCCTGGATAATATTTGATGTCCATGCTGTTCGTGCCTTCCTCACCCGGTATTCTTGCGGAAATGGGCCACAAGGGCAATCTGCGGGACTCCTTCAAGCTCTGCTTCCGTCATGCGCGAAATGTTCGTATGGTCCACGTTGCCGCGCAGATTGACCTGGCGCAGCGCTTCCATCACCCGGGCCATATCAATGTCGCGTGGGCAGCGTTCCGCACACATAAAGCACGACGCACAGACCCAGATGGTCTTGCTCGTGAGCACGTCCTCCATCCCAAACATGAGGTGACGGAGCACCATGTGCGGGTGAATATCCATCGCCTCGATGAACGGGCACCCTGATGAGCAGGTGCCACACTGGTAGCACGCAAAGATGCTCTGCCCACTGATTTCCTCAACCCGTTCGACCAGGTCACTGACCGGTCTCCTGGTGGTTATGTGTATCATAGGGTTTGTTCCTTACTTCCTGGTTCCTGGTTTTCTGTTGTTTCACGTCTGGGACTGCACATCCCGGCTCTCCCCATTCCCAAGATGCAGTCTGTTCAGTCATCCTCCTGTTCCCCTCCCATTTCCCCTACAACTCTTTGGGCAGGTTCTTGAGTTCGCGGTGGGTGAAGACCGGCCCATCAACGCACACGTATTTGCTGCCGATATTGCAGTGCCCGCACTTGCCAATCCCGCACTTCATCATCTTTTCCATCGACGTGATGATGTCCGTATCGGAAAAGCCCATCTTTTCCAGCCCCATGGTCACGAACTTGATCATGATGGGCGGGCCGCAGGTGATGACGACGGTGTTTTCGATGGTGATGTTGGCCTGCTCAAACAGGGCCGTGACCACGCCGACGTGCCCGTCCCACTCCGGCGTGCCGATATCGACGGTGCAGAACACCTCCGTATCTCTGGCCTCTGCCCACTTCCGCAGCAGGGGCTTGTAGACCAGGTCGTTGGGGGTGCGGGCCCCGTAGAGAATCTTGAGGGTGCCGAAGTCATCCCGCTGGTCCAGGAGGTAGTCAATCAGGGAGCGTAGGGGAGACAGCCCGATACCGCCGCCAATCACCAGGACATTCTTGCCGCGCAGGGTATCGACGGGCCAACCGTTGCCGTAGGGACCGCGGATACCGATGGTATCACCAATGGTGAGTTTGTGTATCTGGCTGGTGACGGTCCCCATCCGCTTGACGCTGATCTCGATGGTCTCCCGGCGCGTGGGCGAAGAAGCCAGCCCGATGGGAACTTCTCCGTACCCAAACAGCGAAACCTCCACAAACTGCCCCGGCGCAAAGTCGAAGTCCAGGTCGCGGTTGTTGAACCGCAGCACCAGGGTTCGGATATCGCTGGTCTCCTGCCGAACATCCACCACCGTGACGATGTGGGGAATGAACGGGTTGAACAGGGACACGCCACTGCTCTGAATTGCATGGGCTAGCATTTTTTACACCACCTCCACCACTTGCGATTTTGCATCTGAGAGCACCTTTACGATATCCATATCCACCGGGCACGCATCCAGACAGCGCCCACACCCCACACAGAGCGCGTAGCCGTGGCGCTCGACGGCAAACTTGAACTTGTGGTACATCTTCTGCCGATAGGATTCTTTGATGGATGGCCGCGGGTTGTGCCCCCCGGAGAGGAGCGCAAACGACTTGAAGGTGCAGGCATCCCAACACCGCACCCGCTCCCCCTGCGCCTGCGAACACGTATCGAAGACATCGAAGCAGTAGCAGACCGGGCAGAGGTAGGTGCAGGCTCCGCACGCCAGACACTTGCGCGAGATTTTGTCCCAGTAGGCCGAGTCAAAGAGCTGCCCCATCGCTTCGGGCAACCCCTCCAGGTCCAGGGTGCGGTGGATTTTTTGCCTCGTCTCGGCCTCAATCGCTTCGACCCGCTCCCGGTCGGCGCTGGTGGCGGGGGACCCCATCGCGGCGACCCGCTCCATAATGGTCTGACCGCGCTCGGTGAAGACCTGCACAAAGAACGCCTCGCCCAGGTCTACCATCAGGAGGTCAGCCCCCGATTCGGCGTCCAGGCCCGGCCCCGTCCCGAACGAGCTACAAAAACAACTCCCCCCCGGTTCGAGGCACATCATCGCTATCAGGGTGGTGTGGTTGCGGCGGCTCAGGTAGTAGGGGTCTTCGTACTTGCCCTTGAACACCTCGTCCAGCATCCGCAGGCTGGCAACATCGCACGGGCGGATGCCGAGGATAGTTCGGTTGATATTGTCAATGTTGTAGCTCACACTGAAGTCGGTCCCCCGCTGCTCAAACTGAAACATCGTCTCAGCGTGCGGGAGGATGTGCTCGGTGGGGGGGACGGTCGCGTTGTGGTAGTCCCACACCACTTCTGCGGGCGAACCAATGGGCTTGAAACGGACCTGCCCCGCCACCGACACCGGCGCTATCACCTGCGAATCCTGCATCAATTCGTGAATAAATTCGGCTATTTTGCCTTTGCTTATGCGTGTAGCTTGCATCAGGTTCCCCCCTACCTCAAGAGATCTTCTTGAGCCTGGTCGCCTTCATCAAAGGTGCTCAGCGGCGGAGCCGCGTCGAGTTCCATCCCTGGCTGATAGTGGAAGAGGTCCAGGCAATCCTTCTCGATTTTCTTAAAGATGGTCCCGAGCGGAATGTCCACCGGGCACACCCGCTCACACTCCATACACCCCGTGCAGCGCCCGACCATGTGATACGCCCGGATCATGTGAAAGGTGAAGGTGTCGTTCGGGTTGGGATATTTCGTGACCCACTGCGGGTCGCGCTTCTCCCACAGACACTCCGCACAGAAACACATGGGGCAGACGTTTTTGCAGGCGTAGCACCGGATACACTTGTTGAGTTGTTCCTGCCAGAACGAAAGCCGTTCCTCGATGCTCGATTGCTCCAGGTGCTCCACATCCTTGAATTTCCCTTCGACCCGGGCCCGGACCGGCACCGGGTCGCCCACCAGTTCGTCATAGATCAGCGGGTTGGGGTGGGTGCAGGAGCGGCACTTGTCGAAGAGCAGGTCGTGCTTCTCAAATTCGAGCACGTGTGGCTCGTCCATTTCCCTCTCTGCCCGAACCTCCACGAAAACGAGGTCCCCATCCTCGCGGATGGTGACGATGGAGGAGGGGTCACAGTGAGCCGCCACCTTTTTCGGGTCGAGCATGCCGGTGCAGGGGACCCCCAGGAGATAGAGGTTCTCCCGTTTGACCTGGTGCAGCTTCAGCAGTTCGATGACCGAGCGCGAGTCGCACCCCTTCACGAGCAGACCCACCCGCTGCTTGCGGGAGCGCTTCAGGTAGGTGACAAGGTTGTTGATACTCACGAGGTTCCACACGAGTTGCTCGGCTTCGTCTGCTTGCTGCACAAACGACGGACTGACGTGCAGCGGGTCGGAACCCGCCTCGTAGCCGATGAAATACGCTGCGCGTCCCTGGGAGAGCAGGTCCCGCACCCGCTCCCGGATCCGCTCGGTTTTTTCTGCATCAACGATGATACTCGTTCCGGTCCTGCTTCTGGTCAACACGGGCACGCGCTCGGCTTCAGGGTGGTGCCCATCGACCGAGACCCGTACCTGAGTTGCTGTGTGCGTCATAACGTTCTCCTTCGTAACATTGCCGATATCCCCCAATCTATAACCTGTCCCATCTATAGAATTACGCGGTCGTCTTTGATGCGCGATGGTCAGCGATGGCTAGTTCGCTTCGGTCGGGCCGCGGAGTTGTCGCAGTTCGGCTTCAAGCTCCTTGAGCCGGGCTTCGGCGGTTCTGGCGCGGGCTTCGGCCTCCTGCCGTGCTCGGGCTTCCTCCTGCCGCGCTCGGGCTTCCTCCTGCCACTCTCGAACGGCTTCCTGCCGTGCTCGGGCTTCCTCCTGGTAGGTGAGCAGATAGGTGCCGGTGGCCGGGTCAAACAGGCGCAGCCGTCCCCCTTCCAACCGCAGGTGCAGCCCGAGCACCCGGCTTTCCAGGTAGC